>CALGGL010000065.1 GCA_937915975.1 uncultured Lachnospiraceae bacterium
CCGCAGTATCAAGAGTCTGTCCCGGATAAAACAAAAGCACAAGTCCGAGTGCAACTATAATTATCAGCTTAAGAATATTGGTAAATTTTGATTTTAATTCTTCATTATTATTTTTACTCATTAAAGCTTCCTCCTTAATGTACTAATCTAATTATATTGACATCTGTCATATATATCTGTTTTTATATTCTCTTCAGATATACGCTACATTATAATGAAATCAACCGATAAAGGCAAGTATTTTAAATCGTTTTAATTGTTTTATTGGCAAAACTTTGATATTATAACTTAATGTAAAGAAAGTAGGAGGCAGAAAAATGGACTTAATAGATTTACATGTGCATTCCAACGCATCGGACGGTTCCCTCACCCCAAGCGAGGTAGCGGATGAAGCCATACGTATGGGGCTTAAGGCAATTGCGCTTACCGACCATGATACTGTAGATGGAATACCTGAAATATTGGCATATACAAAGGATAAGGACTTAGAGGTTGTTCCGGGGATAGAGGTTTCCTGTTACTATAAAAAACGAGAGATACACATACTCGGATTTTATATAGATTATGAGAATGAAGAGCTTCAAAAAGAACTTAATTTTCTTAAAGAACAGCGTGAAAACCGCAATATAAAAATGGTTGAGCTTATGCAAAGAGACGGTATGAATATCACTATGGAAAAGCTTTTACACGGTAATCCCGACAGTGTAATTACAAGAGCACATTTTGCCAGAGTTTTAGTCGAAGAAGGCATATGCAAGGACAAGGAGGTTGCTTTCAGAAAGTACATAGGCGTAGGCTGCAAGTACTATCTTCCAAAGCCGCAGGTGCCCTGTGAAAAGGCTATGGACATTTTATCCAGATATGCTAAGTGCTCATTTTTGGCACATCCGCTTTTATATCATTTTGGCTACGCCCAGATTGAAGATCTTGTTGATTATTTGAAGACACTTGGGCTAAAAGGAATCGAAGCCTATCACTCTTCAAATAATTCTTACGAAAGTGATAAGCTTCGTTCAATTGCACTTCATCATGATTTGCTTATATCCGGCGGTTCGGATTTTCACGGTGTGGTTAAACCTAATATCCAAATAGGAAAAGGCCGCGGTGGAATGAAAATTCCAATGCGTCTTTTAGATACCATAAAGTCCGCATTGGAATAGATTTTTTATAGCTTTTTCTCAATTATAATTCAATAAGATTAAGCTCACTATTTATATTTTTATACTTATTTATAACACGATAATCCGAAGAAAGAATAATAATCTGCTCATTCTTCATTTTATCAATTATACCAAGGGCATTATCCAAAAGTCTGTCATCAAGTCCGTCAAGAATATTATCTATGATGACAGGCATATTGTTTTCAATCATGCTTCTTGCGATTGCAAATCTTACCGAAAGATAAATTTGCTTTAACAATATACTGTCCATGCTGTCCAAATCAACGTACCCGTTTTGTCCCATCACCATAAGCTTATTACTCTCATTTATATATAAATCATTGAATCGTCCGTCGGAAAGCTTGGCAATTATATCGGAAATATTATTATTAATCATAAAGCTGTATGACTTACTGATATCTCTCGATAAATCATTTATTGTATTAATGGCAAGATTGATGGCATGAATTTCTTTCTTTGACGCTTCAAGCTTTGTCTCCTGTCCTTTTCTTTCTTCCCGCAATTCATCTCTTCTGGACATATCCTTGATAACAGCTCTTTCCTCTTCGATAAGCTCTTCTCGTCTGTCAATATATTTCTTCGCAAAGGACATATCAATCTCAACCTCTTCATAGGTCTCGGTTTTACGTTCAAGCTCGTATATAATTCGCTTAAATTCTTCTTCGGACGGGGTTTTTATCTCCTCGTCAAATACTCCTTTTGCATATAATCCTTCAACAATCGTAACTATTACAAATAAGATTGTACATATTATAAAAATCTGTCTTACAGCATTATCAAAAGGTAAAATATAAACAACAGCAGCTATAACACCTATTACAAAAAGACCTGTGAGAATAATAAACCACATTCTGTCCGTCAGCTTCTTTTCCGGCTTATAATCCTTTATCAAGTCAGCATCAAGAAAAATAGTTTTATTTTCCTCTTGTACGTGCTTCTTTTTTTCCGTCTTTTTCGTATTATCCTCTGTTTTTTCCTCAGAGGATTCCTTTACATCATTTTGGGCTTTATCTTCATTATTATCTTCTTTGTTTATTTCTATATTACTTTCTATATTACTTTCTTCGTTACTTTCTTCCTTGCTTTCCTCGATATCTTCTTCACTGTCTTCTTCACTCGTATTCTTTGTCTGAATGAGTCTTCTTGCCTCTCTCTTTCTTCTTGCGGTTTCAATGGCAAGCTCCTCTTCCACATCACGAATTTTCTTGCGAATATCCTTTAATCTTTTATCAACATCTTCAAAGTCCTCAAGCTCGGAATCAATTATCTCGATATTATCGGCTATGGCATCTGTATCATATTCTTTTCTCTTTTTTCTGAGATACGCTATACTTCTGTTCAAATCTATGGAGGAGGTTCCCGTAACAATCATATTATCAAAATCTTTTTTCAGATATCCCTCATAGTTGTCATCACAGTCATCTATACACATACCGTTAACAAAATCATCACGGCAGCAATTAAAAAGCTTACCGTCAAGGTTATCGTTTTCAAGCTTTACATCTCTTCCGGTATTAAGCTCAAGTGCGTTTGTTCTGCTGTTCTTTTTGGCAAAGCTCCTCTCAACAAAAAAAGTTTTATCCTCATCCTTAATATATGCCTTTCCGGAATATACACCTCCGTCACCCGGCTTATACAATTCAAACTTATTCTTCTTTTTTTCGTTTAAAGAGCAATTGGAAAAGCCATAAAGCATAGCCACTATAAAATCCTTTATGGTTGTCTTTCCCGACTCTTTTTTGCCGTAAACAACATTAATCCCCGGCTTAAGAACTATCTCTTTATTATTAAATTTGCCGAAATTCTTAATCAAAAGTTTATTAAGATACATATTTAATCACCAATCTCAACCAATGCATCCACACCGTAGTGTAAAGCCTTTTTCCTGATATCTTCACTTTCGGATGCCTCATCATCCGACAAAGCACTGATAAATCTGCCAACCAAATTATTTTTATTTTCCTGCATAAGCTTGTCTATGTCATAATATTCTTCTGTTTTATTAATAATCTGATTAATTAAATATTTATTTTTTAATCTGCTGAGATTAATATCTACCTTACTGTCAATTTTTCCTTTCAGCATTATACGGTAAATATTATCAATACCAAGCTCATTAATTTTCTTTTCAACATAGTCATTTATGGCATTATTGTCCATATTGCTGTTAAGCTTAATGGTGGCATTTACATAGCTTCTTTTATTACACGGCACCCAGGTTATTCCCGTATGACCGTCCTCATCAACCTCGCCGTATATATATCCGTGTTTGCCTGTTTCGGTATAATCCAAAGGTTCAAGCGAGCCGGAAAATGCCATTTTATTTTTTAAAATATGCTTAACCTTGTGTATATATCCGAGCGCCACATAATCAAAATCATTTCTCGCAAGCTTTTCGGTGGAAAAAGGCATATGATTTGCATCTCCGCCGTGCCCCAGAAGTATATTATATGCTCCTTCTCTTCCCGGTTTAAGCTTTTCAAGGATTCGCTCCTTATATTCCGGTTTGGCATAGCTATATCCCGTTATACACACATTTAAATCCTCGATATAAGCATTTGTTGCTTTTCCGCCCGGAAATACTATTACATCCGAAGAAAAATCAAACTTTGACCAATCCGAATCTTCCGCCATATAATCATTTGCACCTGCTATAATAACGGTTTTCGTTTTATATAATTTCTTCAGTTCAACATCTATTCTTCTTAATTCTTTCTCGGTAGGAGGAGTATCAAACAAATCCCCTGCGATAAGCAGCAGATCAACCTGAAGTTCGTCACACACGGTCAGAACATTCTTAAACGCATCAAAAATCTCTTCCGATCTTTTATCGCTCCAAACTCTTCCCCTGTCAGGCCTTATTCCCAAATGTACATCTGAAATGTGTATAAATTTCATCTTAAAAATACCTCGAATTTTAAAACATATGTACGTTAACCGTCCCAAATCAATCTTATCTATTATAATACGAAACCCTGATATGTGCAAGAAAATATGGCAATCTGTCACATTTTTATTATGTGCACAGACTGCCATATTTATTAATCATTTATTTTGCTGTATTTATCTCTTGTTGCGAGTCCCCCTCTTATATGCCTCTCGGATTTATTGATATCAAGCACCCTTCTCACCTTTTTTGCAAGTGCGGGGTTAAGCTTTGGAAGTCTGTCGGCAGCATCCTTATGTGCGGTAGACTTGCTTACGCCAAACTCCTTTGCCGCCTGTCTTACGGTTGCATTGTGTGAAATTATGTACTCTCCGATACTTATGACCCTCTCCTCTATATAATCTCTCAAAATAATAACCTCAAAAAGCCGTTTTTACAGTTTATGCAAAAACACTATCCGGTAGTACATTCTTGGAAATAATTTGACTTCCTTGCCCTTATTATTATCTTATGATACAATTATTCCGTAAAGCTTTTGATTCTATTAATAATATATCGGGAGGCACGTATGAGAAAAAAAATAATCTTTATTATAGCTTGTACGGTTGTAATATTGGGTGTTATTTTCAGTATTGTTGCCATAAAAAATAAAAAAAGCAAAAAAGAAGAAAAGCCTGCAAAGGCATACTTTGAGGTTAACGGCCTTTCCTTTGATTTTTCGATTGAGTCCTTTGCAAGAGCTAACGAAGAAGATCGGAAGAGCACACG
>CALGGL010000066.1 GCA_937915975.1 uncultured Lachnospiraceae bacterium
ATTCTCACTTTTCTTACCGCAGGCAGACAAAGAAATAATTAGTGATATAATTAAAACTGATAATGTTATTTTTTGAAATAGATTTTTCATAAACAAATTCATACCTCTTGATAATAATTTTATTATGATTCAAGCATAAAACATAAATGTATCAAATATGTTTCAAAAAATCTAAAATGAGTTTATACTCCTTTTTTCTTAAAATTAGTTATTGACATCATATTTTACAAATGCTATTATTTATCTTGTAGAAGCGGTTTTTATACCACTTGGCTCTATGTAGTCTTGAGTGGGTTACTCGCTTCTTTTTTTATGTCAATAATATCATATAGATATAGCTTGCCATTTGAAGCATGGTTAATTACAAGACATGCAGAATAAATATTATAATTATCTGTTCTTTTCTCATTCTCAAAAATAGGAATTGCAAATCTTACAGTATAATAATACCAGCCTTTAGCCGCATCAGTTGAATGTTTTGACTTATAATTTTCTTTGAATCTTTTATCTTCAGCAATCTCCACAATTTGTTCAATACACTGAACAATATTTGCCTTTGCTTTAGCTCTTGCACCTTTAAGAGAACGAGTATATTTTGAACCGGTATATTCATCCGGAAAATCCTTTCCTATAAACACAATATCTTTTGTTTCTGTAATAGTTAATCGTGTCATTTTTATGCAAGCCAAATTCAAATATGTAAACATTATTTCAAAAAATTTTAATACTTTATAAACACCATCGAACCATCTACCGCATTTACAAGCAGCCTAAAACTCTTTGTATTTGAATAAAAAAACCATACCGGAAGAATTGTAAATTCCATATCATTTTCAGGATTCACAATTGGATAATATTTTAATTCTATCTTATCAATATTTATATAATTACTTCCTTGCACCTTATTTACATCAATTTCATTTTCTATAATATCCCGCACGGATTCTTTAATGTTTTCAAAATCAAGCATGTTAGTATCCGGCGATTTCATTTCCATACTGTCATAAAATATACCCAGACATATAGATAAAATCCCCTCGTTGGATATCTCAACACGCTCTGAATTATATCCATATTCATAAATTGTTCCTTCATAAACACTGCTATCGACTTTATTGTTTTCAAGTTCGAATCTATATCCGTCAAATATAGAGCTATAAGCCTCATCTTCACCAAAAAACTTCAAATCCCTGGTACTATTGATATCATAATATTCTCCTCCTAAAATATCATCTACCAAATGCTTTGCGTCATCCATAAGCTTTTCCTTTTGAGCATATGCCTCATTATCCTCTTCTTTTGTGATATTGGAAGTATAAGTATATCCCCCTATCCTGCTATCTCCCATAATATCTTTTATGCTGATTGAAAAGAGTTCAAAAAACATAAAGTTTTTGTCCTCGTATCTTGAAAATATTGCATAATACTCATTTCCATTATATTTCCCTTTATATGTATGAAGTGAAAAATCTCCCACCTTTCCCCACGAATTATAAAATTCATCATTTTTTCCGAAATTTTCATATATTTCGTCAAAGTTTTTGTTTGCATTTGAACCTTTTTCACCTTTAAGTTCACTTTCATCATACCAGTGATTTAATATTACATTTGTCATTTCTTCCGTTTCGAGAATTTTATAATATTTTTTCTCATTTAATGTTTCATGGACCTCCACATAATCATCTCCGAACAATTTCTCAACTATTTCCTTTTCCTTCTTATCAAAGTCAGAAATAGGCATTGTTACATAGACCGGCACATTCTCCTGTTCAGGCACATCATACATAAGACTAATCTTGTAATTTATTCCATTCACATTAATGGATTCCTGCCAGTTTATCTTATCCGTTCCGAGCTTGTCCCTTAAGCTTCCGTATTCATTTTGCTTTGCCTCTTTGATGCCTGCATCCTCGTGCGATGCAACTGTCTCGGTTCCGTAATCGGATATTTCATTGCTTTTCTTTCCACAGGCAGGCAAGGAAATAATTAGCGATATAATTAAGACTGATAATGTGATTTTTTGAAATAGATTTTTCATAAACAAATTCGCACCTCTTAATAATATTTTTATTATAATTCAAGCATAAATCATAAATGTATCAAATTTGTTTCAGAATTAAATACGCTGAACAAACAGGGGCTGACACAAAAGTCAGCCCCTTAACATCATATCACAACAGCAAACATATACGGCGGTAATTTTACTATTCCATCATCTATCGTATAATTTTTCGGATGAACAACATATGAGGTATCAATACGTTTCTTATATAAATCATCAAATTTCTCTAACGATTTGGTTTTATAATTCTTAGAGGATTTTACTTCAATCGGAAATATTTTAAAATTCAATTTACTCTCATTCGACAAAAGAAAATCTATCTCAATATCATTTCTATGTTTATCTTTTGAATATCTTGTATAAAAATACAGTTTTTTCCCTTTAGACGCAATAATTTGAGATATCGCATTTTCATATATCATTCCTTTATTAAACGACAGCTTTTCATCCATAATAAGCTTATATAGCTGCTGATTGATTATTTCATTTTCACTGAAAGCTAAGCTTAACAAAAGTCCTGTATCTCCCATATAACACTTCACTGCAGATTCATTTTTATTAAGTGCAAATCCCACATTAGGGTCATTGCACCTATAGCAAAGATTGCATATCATAGAATCATCCAGCCAAAATAAAGGTTCATCATATCTGTCAAATACTGCTCCCGGTTCTATCTCACTCAAAACTATTTTCTTTTCATGAGTTGAAAGATAACCGGGAATATTTTCAAATATAGCAGAAACCTTTGAGTTATATTTCTTAGATGCTTTTTTTATATCGTCTCTATATAATTCTAAAATATCTCTTTTTTCAATATCTGCATAGGAAAAATCCATTCTATTCTTTGCAAATGCAACAACTGCCTGTGGCATTCCTCCAACCAAAATATATTCTTTAAAAAGATGCATTGCTTTTTCATGCATATTTTTTTCAAGAGGCTTTTTTTCATTATAGCTTTTTTTAATATATTCTAATAACAGCTCCTCTCCCATGAAAATAACATATTCCTCAAAATCCAGAGGATACATCTTTATTTTTCTTTCCTCAGACGGAATTGTAATATTTTCAACATTTTCTTTAATTGAAATCAGAGAGCCGGTTTCAATATAATCGAATCTCCCATCTTGAACCAAATATTTTATAGCCTGCCTTGCTTTCGGAAACCTTTGTATTTCATCAAACACAATTAACGATTCTCTTGGATATAACCTTTTATTATACTCAAGGGACAAGGTCTGGAAAAAAATATCAAGATTATCAAGATTATCAAAGCTATCTGTAATCTTTTTGTTCACCTTATTAAAATCAACTATTATATGCGACTTATATTCATTTTTGCCAAACTCATCAACAATAGTAGATTTTCCTATACGTCTTGCGCCTTCAATGAGTATAGCTTTTTCTCCTTTTGTTTCATTTTTCCAATCTAATAATTTATCATATATTTTTCGTCTTATAATCATATCCTGCCTCCAAAAATATTGACACATTACGCAAAATGATTCTTGGACAATATATCAATAGTACGCAAAGCGTTTTTCCTTGTATTTTTCAATAGTACGCACAGTAAATTATATCATGATATTTATAATATGAAAAGTATTTCTCCACAATATTCACAAAACAAAAAATATATTAATTAATTTATAAAAACTAACGACCCATCAACAGCATTTATAATCATCATAAAATTCTTTGTACTGCTCCTTAATAACCAGACCGGAAGCATGGTGTATTCCAGCTTATTTTGCGAATTTTGAACAGGATAATATTTAAGATCTATAGTATCAATATTTATATAATTAGCATCAAACCTACTTACATCAATTTCATTTTCAATACAATCTTTTGCTGCCGCCTTGATATTTTCAAAATCAAGTATGGCGGTATCCAAAGACTTAATCTCTATCTCATCACAAAAAACGCCTATGCAGACATACAAAAATCCCTCTGAGGATATTTCACAGCACTCCTCCTCATGTGCTTTGGAAAAATAATAAATCAAGTCTGTCCCATCATATATACCACCCTCAACAACATTATTAATCATAGCAAATCTATATCCGTCAAGCTTGATAATATCCGTTCCGTATAAGCCATTATAATCATATCCATAGAAACCCAAATCTCCTGTCTCACCTATTTCATAGTGATTTTCACCAAAAATACTGTCTGAGAAGTTAATTGCCTCTTCCGCAAGCTTTTCTTTTTCATCATAAGCTATATTATCTTCATCGGTATATGTTATACCTGCTTCAGTATAATTCCCATATTCGTCCATACTGTTTCCCCATATAACATTATTATAATAGCTATATCCATTTATTCCTTCTTCGCCCACAAAGCCCGCTATATCATCCTTTAAAAAGCGTAAAATCAAATAATTATCATCCTCGAATCTTGAAAAAAGTGCATAATACTCCGTACCATCGTATAAGCCCTTATAGGTATGAACCGAAAAATCATAATAATTATTCCATGAATTAAAGAATTCATCCTTTTTTAATGCCTCTTCATAATCAATAAATGCATTCAAATCAGTATCCCATCCAAGCCCGCTGTCATTGTACCATGTATCAAATATTTTATTTGACGCATTTCCTTCTCTTATTATCTCATGTACCTCTTCATAGCTGTCTCCAAATATATTTTCAACAATCTCCTTTTCTTTCTTATCAAGATCCGTGATAAGCTTCATTGTATAAACCGGCACATTATCTTTATCCGGAACATCATACATAAGATTAATCTTGTAATTAATTCCGTTTGCACTAAAAGACTCCTGCCAGTCTATCTTATCCGTTCCAAGTTTGTCAGATAATCTTCCGTACTCATCTGACATTCCGGCCTCGTCATCCGCATCCTCTTTTGATGCAACAACTTCTGTTCCATAGTCGGATATATCATTATTTTTCTTACCACAGGCAGACAAAGAAAGTATTAAAGATATAATTAAAACTGATAATGAAATGTTTTGGTATAGCTTTTTCATAAAAACCTCGCACCTTTTTTACTGTAATTATTTTATATTTTAAACATAATACATAAATGTATCAAATTTGTTTCAGAAAAATATGATGAAATAAGCTGAACTAAAAAAATTGATAAATAAAATGAATAAAAAAAAATTGATAAATTAAGATGAATTAAAAAAAAAATGATAATATAAGATGAATTAAAAAAACTATGTAATATAAAAGTTGATGTTTTAATCACGCGAAGCGTGTCGGTTATATATTGGTATGAAAACAGGGGCATCAAAAAGTTGCTAAGCAAAGCGTGAGCGTCAGCGAGCTTTGCGTGTAACTATTTTGGTGTCCCCTGTTTTTGTACCATCATATATAACCGACCTGATATCAAGAAACTTTAATTTGTATTTTCCCACTTAAGTCCTTTGCCCTTGGTAAAGACTCTTGTTTCCTCCATAGGCATCGGTTTACCGAAGTAGTATCCCTGTGCTCTTTCACAACCTATTTCCTTTAAAAATTCAAAATGCTCCTTTGACTCAACACCCTCGCATAAAGGTGCAAGTCCCATATCCCTTGCTCCCTCCATTATATATGTCATAAGAGTTCCTGTCTTAGGATTATGGTCAAGGCTTCTTAAAAATACAAGGTCAAGCTTAAGCACGTCAAAGTCATATTCGGCAAGGGTATTAAGAGATGAGTATCCGCTTCCGAAGTCATCCAGCCATATGCTGTATCCGAGTGCTCTCATCTTGTCACATTCTGATTTTATATATCCAACATTATCATTAAGAGCACTTTCCGTTATCTCTATGTCAAGCATGTTTCGCGGGACATCGTACTTTGCACGAAGCTCATCTACCAAACCGAATATATCGCAAAGCTCAAAGTCAAGTCTTGATATATTTATCGATACCGGAACAACCGGCTCACCCTTATCCTTAAGCTCACGATAATCCTTGCATACCCTTTCAACCACATATTTATCAATTAAATGAATAAGGTGGAACTGCTCAAGGGTTTCTATGAAATCTCCCGGTGAAAGCATACCTATCTTCGGATCTATCCATCTTACAAGTGCTTCATAGCCGCATATTTCTTCAGTCTTAACCCTTATGACAGGCTGATAAAATACCTTTATATACTCATTTTCTATAGCCTCATCGATATGATCTGCCACATACTGCTGCTTACGAAGAGCTTCTCTCAGCATTTCATCATATATGCAGTAATTTACGTCATGTCGGTTCTTTATACTGTTGCATGCAAGTCTTGCATGGTCACAGGCAAGGCCTACCTCTGCCCGTCTGTCATCCAGATAATATATACCGGCTTTTATTCTGATTTTCTTATTTACATCCTCGGCGAGAAGAAGATTTTTATATACAGCTTCCACCTTTGAAACTATATCTTCCTTGCTTCCTATGGCACAAACCACAAAATGGTCATCTGAAAATCTTGCAACCGTGGCACCCTCAAAGCTTCCGCGAATGGTTTTGGCAACATTGCACAAAAGCTCATCACCCAGCTTGAAGCCGTGTCTTTCGTTGTAAAGCTTAAAGTTCGGAATGTCAAAATGAACAAAAGCGATATCCTGTCTTCTTCCCTCAGGAGAGGATAAAAGCCTCTGTGTCTTCTGATAAAAGAATGACATATTGGAAAGCCCTGTCAAAGCATCCGTTCCATTGTCCGCGGAAAGGATTTCTGCCTCGGCAAAGGAATTACGATTCATATTATAGAATTCGTTTCTGTCTACATCGACAATAAATACATAATAAAAGCTCTTACCGTTTGCCCAGTGAAGCAAATGTCCGAAATCCTCTATATATTTTATCTCGCCCTGCTTTGTCTTTATACGGTACCTTACATAATCGTGTCTTTTCTCACCAAAAACGGTCTGCGCCTGAATTTGATTTTCAATTTTATCGATATCATCAGGGTGCACCATTCCTTTAAAGGAGCCTCCCACATATTCGATAAATTCCTCATAGGTTTCACAGCCGTACATTCTTACAACATTGGTTTCCACAAAAAGAATCTTCTCATCTCCATCCGATTCATAGATAAAAAATCCACCCGGAAGACCTGTAGGAATACGTCCGCCTGTGCTCGTATCATAAAATTCTTCCCTCATATTTTACACACCCCCATATGTAATAAAAAAACAAAAGGCGGCACATTGACATCATAGTCAATATGCACACCTGTTATGTACATTTCCTTATTAAAATAATTCCTTCTCAAGCTGGTTGATATAAGAATCAAGAAGCTGCATACGCTTTGTATATTCTGCTCTTGCGGCATCTGTCTTACATCTTCTTATCTTCGGCTTGTTAATTCTGTAATAATTCTTAATTCTGTAATATGCCTTCTTGTAGCTTGCCTCATCCTCACAGGCGGTTGCCATAGCATCCCATATTACACTGACAGCCCCTACCTCATCAAGTAAATCGGCATCCATAACTATCTTACACTCAAGTGAAAGCTCTGCCTCGGTATCCTTATCCTCATGTATCATAATTATCTCGCCGACTCTTTTTATAATCTCCGGCTCAACACCTATACTGTCAAGGAATTCGACTGCAAGCTCTGCTCCAACCTCTTCATGTGGTCTTTCGCTATCCCAGCCAATGTCATGAAGCAAAGCAGCAAGTGCTATAATATCTATATCTCCGCCAAGCTTTGCCTGAAGTTTAATAGCCCATCTATATACACGCATAGTATGCTCATATCTGCTTCTGAAAGGATAGTTGGAAGGTCGTCCATTTTCAGTAGTCATCTTCTTAACATATTCAATTACTTCTGAATAATTCATAACCAAGCCCTCTTAAATCCGTATATTTAACGCTTCTACCCGCATTATTATCATATATTGTAACATTTAATTGCCAAAATTACAACCTTTAAATGTAACCGGCGTAAGCTTTTCTCATATTTTATTTCATTTTACTACAATTTGCTATGAATTTATAAATAAATATGGAAATTACCGTCGAAATAAGTTATTATATTGAAAGACATATGTATATGAATGTTGAAAGGAGACAATTATTATGAAAGCATACAAAGATATGAGCAGAGAAGAACTTTTATCTTTGAAAAATGCTCTTTGCGAGCAATATAAAGAGGAAGAGGCAAAGGGTCTTTCCCTCAATATGGCAAGGGGAAAGCCGGGACAATCGCAGCTTGCACTTGCAATGCCTATGCTGGATGTGATTAACAGCTCATCAGATATGAATACCGTACTCGGAAATGACACGAGAAACTACGGTGACCTTGACGGTATCGGTGAATGCCGCCGCCTTATGGCAGGTATGATGGGCGTTGAAAAGGACAATGTTATCGTATGCGGTAACTCAAGTCTTAACATTATGTATGATACCGTTTCTCGTTCCATGACCTTTGGCGTAAACGGTTCAACTCCTTGGTGCAAGCTTGACAAGGTAAAATTCCTTTGTCCTGTACCGGGCTATGACAGACATTTTAAGATAACTGAGGTTTTCGGAATAGAGATGATAAATATTCCTCTCGGAACCGACGGTCCCGATATGGATATGGTTGAACAATATGTAAATAACGATGCTGCCGTCAAAGGTATCTGGTGTGTGCCTAAGTATTCAAATCCTACCGGTATCTCCTATTCGGATGAGGTTGTAAAGCGTTTTGCCAACCTTAAGCCGGCCGCAGAGGATTTTAGAATTTACTGGGACAATGCTTACTGCATCCACCATCTTTACGAGGACACTCAGGATGAAATTCTTAACATCCTTACCGAGTGTGAGAAAGCAGGTAATCCGGATATGGTTTACATCTTCTCTTCAACCTCCAAGATAAGCTTTCCGGGTTCGGGTGTGTCTGCAATCGCAACCTCCCTTACCAATATCGAATACATCAAGAAATATATGACAGTTCAAACTATCGGACATGACAAGATTAACCAGCTTCGTCATGTAAGATTCTTTAAGGATATTAACGGTCTTAAGGCGCATATGAAGCTCCACGGCGAGTTGCTTCGTCCTAAATTTGAGGCAGTTCTTACCACTCTTGAAAACGAGCTTGAAGGTCTTGAAATCGGCTCATGGATTAAACCTCGTGGTGGCTATTTCATCTCCTTTGATGCTATGCCGGGCTGTGCAAAGGCCATCGTTAAAATGTGTAAGGACTTAGGTGTTGTTCTTACAGGTGCGGGAGCAACCTATCCGTACGGCAGGGATCCACAGGATTCCAACATACGTATAGCTCCTTCCTATCCTACTCCGGAGGAAATGCTTGAAGCTTCCAAAATCTTTGTGCTCTGCGTAAAGCTTGTAAGCGTAAAGAAGCTTCTCGGCGAAGAATTATAAACATAAACTTCTGTTTATCGCAGTATGGTATCAGGTTGGTTAATAAATACTGAGACAAGAAAGCAGGCGGTTTAGGTAACG
>CALGGL010000067.1 GCA_937915975.1 uncultured Lachnospiraceae bacterium
AGAGTCCAGTGCCTTACCATTTGGCGATAGCCCATCACAATCACATATTATAATTGATGTCATTTTAAAATGCAAGCACTTTTTTATAAAAAATAATGCGACAGCAAAACATATTATATAAATTATAACCGAATTTGGAAAATATATACATTTAATATAATTATTGTTTGACAAAAAATTGGTAATGGTATAGAATGGCACGTGTTACATACAGTTTTATTTTGGAGGAAGTATTATGAGCAGCATTGTCTATGTGGTCCCATGGGCTATATGTGATACTGATAATATATATACTAAGAAAGTTAATTTTGAAAATATGGAGAAGCCTTCCAAGGGAGATGCCATAGATGACTGGTGCATAAGAGATGTTATGGCGAGCCCTGATAAGAGGAGCAAGGATATATATGCGGTAGTTGATGTTTATAACGGTTACAAGGAAAAGCTAAACGAAAAGGGTATGTCGGTTTTCTCACTTAATAATTCAGCAGAGACATTATCGGAGTACGGATATAAAAAGGCTGAAGAAAAGGAAGCTGATTTTATCAGAAACAAAGTTTTAAAGCTTGGTAATGGTAAGAAATAAGACCGCGGATTGTGGTCTTATTTCTGCTTTATGGGAAAATGCTTTGTAACGAATTTTATTATGTATGAGGTTATACATAAATCAGGAGGACGGATATGATAGAGATAGGAAAGTGGAATACTTTAAAGGTTATAAGATCGAAGGATTTTGGTGTTTACCTCGGAGAGGAAGGAAGCAAAACGGCGGATACGGTGCTTCTACCGAGAAAGCAGGTGGGAGATGATATAAAGGCGGGATCTGTTGTTGATGTTTTTATTTACAGGGACTCGCAGGACAGACTTATAGCAACCACAAATAAGCCTCTTATAACTCTTGGTGAGATAAAAAAGCTTAAGGTTAAAAGCGTGACCGGAATCGGAGCATTTATGGACTGGGGGCTTGAAAAGGATATTCTTTTGCCGTTTAAGGAACAGACTGCAAAGGTTAGCGAGGGCAGGGAATATCTTGTCAGGATGTATACGGATAAATCGGACAGGCTGTGTGTTTCAATGAAGCTTTACGAAAGCCTTGAACCGATAGAGGGTTATAAGGATGGTGATTCGTTTACAGGAACCGTTTATGAGTACAAAAAGGGTATGGGTGCCTTTGTTGCCGTAGATGATAAGTATTCCGGACTTATACATGAGAGTGAGCTTTTTAATAAGGTCTATGTGGGCGATGAGGTAAGCGGAAGAATAAAAAAGATACGTGAGGACGGTAAAGCTGATCTTATGCTAAGAGAACCGGCATATATTCAGATGAATGAAGATTCCGAGATGGTTTATGATATAATAAAGAGCTATAAAGGGGTTCTGCCTTTTACGGATAAGGCGGATAAGGAGCTTATAAAAAAGGAATTCGGACTTAGTAAAAATGCGTTTAAGAGAGCCGTCGGAAAGCTTTTAAAGGACGGAAAGGTCGAGATAACCGACAGTACAATTAATATAATAAAATAATTAAACGGAGGTATATATTATGAAAAAAATTATTTCTACACCAAAAGCACCTGCAGCTATAGGACCATATTCACAGGCAATTGTCGTGGATAATATGGTATATACTTCAGGCATGATTCCGATTATACCGGAAACAGGAGAGCTTGAGACAGGAGATGTAAAGGCACAGGCAAGACAGGCGATAAAGAATCTTGTCACTCTTCTCGGTGAGGCGGGATCAAGCGCACAGAATGTGGTTAAGACTACTGTTTTTATCAAGGATATGAATGATTTTGCAAAGGTAAATGAGGTATATGCCGAGTTTTTTACCGAAAACTTTCCTGCTCGATCATGTGTTGAGGTGGCAAGACTTCCTAAGGATGTGTTGGTCGAGATTGAAGCGGTTGCAATTATAGATTAGTTTTTTATGTTTTGGTTCTAATGCATTTGTGTTATCTGTACAGTTAAATTTTCACTTGAATATTTATAACTTGGTGGTACAATAAGGATATGTGAATTTACAATATGAAAAAGGGAGACGATAGCTATGAGTAAAAATATTGATTGGTCAAACCTTGGTTTCGGATATATCCAGACTGAGAAACGTTTTGTATCAAACTATAAGGATGGCGCATGGGATGACGGCGTTATCACAGAAGATGCTACGGTAACAATAAGCGAGTGTGCAGGTGTACTTCAGTATGCTCAGACCTGTTTTGAGGGCTTAAAAGCTTACACTACGGAGGATGGACATATAGTATGCTTCAGACCTGACCTTAATGCTAAGAGAATGGTTGATTCCTGTACAAGGCTTGAGATGCCGACTTATCCTGAGGATAAGTTTGTAGAGGCGGTTGTAAAAACAGTTGAGGCTAATATAGATTATGTTCCGCCATATGGTTCCGGAGCAACACTTTATATAAGACCTTATATGTTCGGCAGCAACCCTGTTATAGGTGTTAAGCCGGCAGATGAGTATCAGTTCCGTATCTTTGTTACACCTGTAGGTCCTTACTTCAAGGGTGGTGCAAAGCCTATAACTATAAGAGTATCTGATTTTGACAGAGCAGCTCCCCACGGAACAGGTGATATCAAGGCAGGTCTTAATTATGCAATGAGCTTACATGCAATTGTAGATGCTCATAATCAGGGCTTTGCTGAAAATATGTATCTTGATGCAGCAACACGTACAAAGGTTGAAGAGACAGGCGGAGCAAACTTCCTCTTCATTACAAAGGACGGTAAGTTTGTAACTCCTAAGTCAAACAGTATTCTTCCTTCCATTACACGTCGTTCGCTTATGGTTGTTGCGGAGAAGTACCTTGGACTTACAGTTGAGCACAGAGAGGTTTATTTCGATGAGCTTAAAGATTTTGCTGAGTGTGGACTTTGCGGTACGGCAGCGGTTATCTCTCCTGTAGGAAAGATTGTTGATCACGGCAATGAAATCTGCTTCCCAAGCGGAATGGATGAGATGGGTCCTATTACCAAGAAGCTTTATGATACACTTACCGGAATTCAGATGGGACGTATCGAGGCTCCGGAGGGCTGGATTAAGGTTATTAAGTAACAGTGTGTTACGGCGCGTGAGCCTTGCCATATATAAACAAAAGATTTCAGTTGAAAATAATAAGCAGGTGTATATAAGAGGTAACCATCAATTTGCTAAATCAAAGCACTCAAATTCTTTATAGGTGCTAAAAATCGAAAACTCGCTTTGCTCAAACAGTTCGATTTTTTTAACGCACCTATTGCGAATTTTCGCTTTTGATTTTACGCAAATTGGGTTAAATGCTCCTATATACACCTGCTTATTTTATTTCAACTTGAAATCATTCAATGTATGTGCAAGGCTCACGCACTGTGACACATTTTATTCTACTGATTTTAGTGATTCAGCCATATTGATTTTATCAAGTTTTTTGTTCATAAATATATTTACAATAAAGTTAAATATAAAGGTAAGAACAATGCTGTATATATAGCTTAACGGCTTTATATGAATTCTGAAGGATACTATATCAACCACTATATGAGACATTACAAATCGGTGTAAAAGAATTCCGAGAAGAAGTCCCGTTATTATACCGATTGAAGTTAAAAATATATTTTCACGAAATACATAAGCCTGCGTCTCGTTTTTGTAAAAGCCCAATACCTTTATGGTGGCAATTTCTCTGATACGTTCCGTAATATTTATATTTGTAAGATTGTATATAACGATAAAAGCAAGGAAAGCTGCACAAATTATAATGAGATATACCACATAGTTAAGACTTTTCATCATATTGTTAACACGGTTTTTTAAATCCGTAAAAAGAGAAACCTTTGCAACATTTGCATCCTTCATAAGCTCGGCGGAAAGCTTGTACATATCTGAATTGTCAGGAAAGTTGATATATATGGTATTGTAATTTACTGTTTCATCCAACTGTTCCGTCAGAGTGTCGCTTGAAATATATATATAATTATATACGTGGTTTTCAAATACTCCGGATATGGTCAGATGAAGCTCTCGCATATTTTCATCACGAAGCAGGATTGTGTCTCCGGTCTTTATGTTATATCGTTTGGCTATACCGTTGCTTATGAGTGCTTCGTTCCTTTCGGGATATGAGAGTACGGTTCCGGCTTCTGTATGAAAGTTCAAATACAGATCCATATTATCATAGCTTTCCGGAGACATAAGATATACTCCCTTGGTTGCGGTATCCGTAACCAGATTCCAGGAAGCTTCGTGGATTATCGTATAATTATCGGTTGTTTCATCAAGAATTTTTTTGAGTGATTCCGGAAGCTTATTACCATAGCTGTTTATATAAACCAATGTTGCATCTGCAATTTCAATGTCTTTATATTGCATATCGGCAAAGCCTGCTACGGAGTCATATAAGCCGAAGCCTGTAAGTAAAAGAGCCGTACAGCCGCTTATTCCGAGAATCATCATAAAGAACCGTCTTTTGTATCTGAAAATATTTCTTATTGACACCTTATACAGAAATTTAAGTCGTTTCCAAATAAATTTCATATGCTCAAGTAAAATTCTTTTGCCGGCTTTCGGAGCCTTAGGCCGCATAAGATCCGCTGCAGTTTCGGAAAGCTCAACATGGCAGGAAAACCATGTGGTTCCGATGGAGCATAAAAGTGCTACACATAAGGATATGACAGCAAGCTTTACGTCGAAAACATACTTTATGGAAATAGGAATATACATAAGGCTGTATGCTTTCCATATAACCTTTGGAAATAATATAATGCCGGTTATGTATCCGAATATACATCCGAGTAAAGCGGCACTTCCGGAATAAAACATAAATTTGCTCATTATCTTTCCGGACGAGTACCCCAATGCTTTAAATATTCCTATCTGGGTTCTTTGTTCTTCCACCATACGGCTCATGGTTGTCATACATACAAGAGCGGCAACAAGAATGAAGAATATAGGAAATACATTAGCAATCTGTTCGACAATTTTTGAGTCGCTTTCAAAACAGACATATCCTGTGTTTGTATTTCTTTCCAATAAAAAGGTATTTAATGAGATATCCTGTGCATATTCCGATGAAAGATAGGTTGATATAAACCTCGATATATCGATTTTTTCAATTATTCCGGCAATTCTTGTAAGCTCCTTTGTGTTAGCAATTGAAGATAAATCATCAAGATTGACGGTGTTGATAAGCTCTTCTATTTCTTTATATTCGGGAAGTGTTTTAAGTTCAGGTATGTCGGAGGCGTTTATGGCGTCAAAGGCAGCATTAATGTATCTCCAATCGGCAGCTAATTTGGTGATGTATTCCCAGGTCTCCTTTTTTTCATCCATATATTTTTTGTATTTTTCAGAGTAAAGGGGATAATCCTCGTCAAATTTTACAAAGATTTCCGTATAGATTTCGTTTTTAAAGCTTTCGGGAAGTACGTAAACAAAGCCTGCCACACTTCCGTTTCCAAGGGAGGTGGTGCCACGCTCAACGTTGATATAATATGAGGAATTGACGTAACCGACAACTGTAAGCTCTTTAAATGAAAGTGCATCGATTGTTGCGTCGGGATTGCTGTCGGCTACGATAAGTGTTTCGCCGATTTTCGGCAAATCACGTATATGTGTGTCGACCAGACATTCATTTTCGTTTTCGGGCATACGTCCTTCTGTAAGATCTATGCCGTTTATATTTTCGGTGATACTGTGGGTTTTTAATATCATTTCTTCTTTTTTGTCATAGTTATATATGACATCATAGCTGTATGAACCCTCTACATACCTTACATCGGGAAGAAGCTTAAGTATTTCTACTTCTTTTTCGGTCCAGCCTATGGTTGAGATAAGCCTGTAATCAAATAATTGTTTTTTTATCAGGTAATCGTTTACGGTTTTGAACATAGTTGGAGTTGTATTTTTAAGACCGGCAAAAAAACCAACCCCGAGAGCTATAATTGCAAATATTGCAAAAAATCTCCCGAAGCTTCCTTTGATCTCTCTTAGAGTTGTTCGTTTCATCATAGACTTCATATATTTACCGTTTTTATTTGATTTGTTTTTTCAGGCTACCATTCTATTTCGGATATATCTTTTATTTCTTCATTAAGCTTTATATCTGAAATTCTTCCGCTTTTTACGGTTATTATCCGATCCGCCATAGCTGTAAGTGCCTGATTGTGGGTTATTACTATAACTGTTTTTCCTAACTTGCGGCAGGTGTCCTGAAGTATGGAAAGCACAGACTTACCTGTTTCGTAATCAAGAGCACCTGTAGGTTCGTCGCAAAGTAAGAGCTTGGGATTTTTTGCAAGGGCTCTTGCTATTGCCACGCGCTGCTGTTCACCGCCGGAAAGCTGAGCGGGAAAGTTGTTAATCCGATCTTCAAGACCGACCTGAATCAGGATTTCCTTAGCATCAAGAGGCTCACGGCATATCTCGTTTGCAAGCTCTACATTTTCAAGGGCTGTCAGATTCTGTACCAAATTGTAAAATTGAAAAACAAATCCGACATCGTATCTTCTATATGCGGTAAGAGCTTTTTTGCCAAGAGAAGATATCTCGTTTCCGTCAAGAAATACATTACCGGAAGACAGGCTGTCCATACCGCCGAGTATATTTAAGATAGTTGTTTTTCCGGCTCCTGATGCTCCGACTATTACGCAAAATTCACCTTTCTCTATCTCAAAGCTTACATCGTTTAAGGCATTTATTTCTATTTCACCGCTTTTATATGTTTTTCTTACATTTTTGAACTCGACATAACTCATATGTTTTCCTCATAAAAATATTTTTATTATTTGAAGATGATTAAACTGTTTTAAATTATATCAAAGGGATATATAATCCGCAAGTATTCGAAGAATGTTAAAGTATATGATAAATAATAATTGTGTGATTTATCTTGAAAGATATTTTTTATTGTGTGATAATAATATGTGTTGTTTTGTGTCGCTTTATGACAAAATACACATTTTTGAGTTTAAGTACATATAATTTATATAGATTTTCAGGAGGAAAGATGATGGACGCTATTAATAAAAATGACAGATTCAATGGAAGCTTCAAAAAGCTTATCAGGATGGTTGTTTTGTGTGCTTGTGGAATATTGATTAACTTGGGCGGTGCGGCACTTGCCGAGTGGCTTGAGCTTCCTTTGTTTCTTGATACCATAGGAACGGTTCTTACTGCCGGTCTGGGAGGCTTTGTGCCGGGTGTTACAGTAGGTCTTTTATCCAATGTTATCAAGGCGCTTACTACCGATCCGGTGTCTATATATTATGGCTTTATAAATGTTTTAATTGCGGTTATCACTGCATTCTTTACACAAAAAGGATACCTTAAAAAAATATGGACTACTCTTTTATATGTTTTGATAATATCACTTATCGGCGGTATTGTAAGTGCCATACTTACATGGTTTTTATATGGCTTTGCAGGAGAAGGAATATCTGTCCCTTTTGTAAAATATCTCTATAATAATGGGACATTTAATATGTTCCAGGCGCAGCTTTTGGCTGACTTTATTATTGACCTTGCCGATAAGGCCGTTACTGTAATTATACTACTTATTGTGCTCTTTATTATTCCCGAAAAGGTTAAGGAGAGTATGTGGGTTGACGGCTGGAAGCAGACACCGCTTTCAAAGGAAGCAAGAAATGCAGCAAGAAGAACGAAGAATCGTTCACTGTCAGTTCGTACAAGGATACTTATACTTCTTATGAGTGCATGCTTTCTTATAGCTGCAGCATCCACTGTAATAAGCTTTATGCTTTATCGTGATTCCACTATCGATGACCATATTAAGCTTGGCGAGGGTGTTGCATACCTTGCTGCAAGTGTTGTGGATGCGGATCACGTGGATGAT
Source organism: uncultured Lachnospiraceae bacterium (assembly GCA_937915975.1). Lineage (GTDB taxonomy): Bacteria > Bacillota > Clostridia > Lachnospirales > Lachnospiraceae > Coprococcus_C. The sequence goes on from CALGGL010000067.1 coordinate 7,842, forward strand.
TATATAGAACAGGGCGAAGAGGCGGATGGATATCTTGATATTGAAAATCGTCTGTATAACATAAGAAACAGCTCTCCTGATATACAGTATGTTTACGTATATAAGATAATGGAGGATGGCTGTCATGTTGTATTTGATCTTGATACTGACGGACTTGCAGGCTCCGAACCGGGAGATATAATTGAATTTGATGATGCATTTTCGAAATACCTGCCGGCACTTCTTGCGGGAGAAAAAATTGACCCGATTATCTCTGACGAAACCTATGGCTGGTTGCTTACCGTGTACCAACCGGTATATGACAGTAACGGAGTATGTCAATGCTACGCTGCAATTGATATATCCATGGATCAGCTAAGGGAGGATCAGCACAGCTTTTTTGCAAAGCTTATAGCGTTGTTCCTCGGATTCTTTATATTTGTTCTGACCGTAGGTCTTTGGATAGCGGAGTTTAATATTATATATCCTGTAAATACTATGGCAACCAGTGCCAGCGGTTTTGCGTATAACAGTGATGAAGCACGTATGAACAGTGTGGAAAGGATTAAGGAACTGGATATCCATACAGGTGATGAGATAGAAAATCTTTATCTCGCCTTGGTTAAGACAACTGAGGACAGTATGCAGTATGTTGCTGATATACAGGAACATACCGAAACTATCTCCAATATGCAAAACGGTCTTATCATGGTTCTTGCGGATCTTGTCGAAAGCCGCGATAAATGTACCGGTGACCATGTTAAGAAGACAGCGGCTTATGCAAGAATTATTATGAACAAGATGAAAGAAGAGGGAATATATAAGGATCAGGTTACCGATGAATTTATAGCCGATGTAGAGCATGCCGCACCTCTTCATGATATAGGAAAGATAAAGGTTTCAGATACAATACTTAACAAGCCTGCACGGCTTACGGACGAGGAATTCACCGAAATGAAGAAGCATACTACCGCAGGTAAGGAAATTATTGATCAGGCTATTGCGATTGTACCGGATTCCGCTTATCTTAATGAGGCTAAAAATCTTTCCACCTACCACCATGAAAAATGGGACGGCTCAGGATATCCGGAGGGCCTTTCCGGAGAGGAAATTCCTCTTTCTGCACGTATCATGGCGGTTGCAGATGTATTTGATGCGCTTGTTTCAAACAGAAGCTATAAGAAAGGCTTTCCTTTTGAGAAAGCCATGGATATAATTCGTGAGGGCTTGGGAACACATTTTGATCCGTTGGTTGCACAGGCGTTTTTGGATGCGGAAGATGAAGTAAGAAGAGTTGCAGAGGAACACAGCAAAAAGTATGATGGAGAAGTAAATGAAAAACAATAAGACGATTATAAGGATTTTAACCGTAAGTATATATATAGTTGGATTTATAGCTGTAGTTCTCGGCGTGATACTTCTAAGCAGATTTATCTACAATAAAAGCTTTAAAAACGATAAAAATGCTGATGATAATACTATTGCAGCAACACCTTTTGATGTAGTTTCCGAGACTGAAACGGAAGCAACGACTACCGAAGCAACGACAGAGGAAACTACGGAAGCAACGACAGAGGAGCCTGCCACTGAGGCGGAGCAATTGGCTGACGGCGAGGATGTTACTCCTCCGGTGTTGCTTGTTCTTAATCGGGAGCCGCAGATTAAGCAGTGGGAGAACTTTGATATTCACAAATATATCGGCTATGCGGATGACTGGGACAGAACACCTTTATTTGAGGTTTCCGGAAATGTTGATACTTCAGTTCTCGGTACTTATCCGCTTGAAATAACCATTACGGATGAAGCGGGAAATGTTACAAATGCCGAGATGAATGTAAGTGTTGTGAATGAGGTAGCTTCGGCACAGCCAAGACCGTCATATGAGTTTTCTGACTTTATAAGTGATTATAAAAATTCAAAAACCGAGCTTGGAATAGATGTATCAAGGTGGCAGGGAAGCATTGATTTTAACAAGGTAAAGGCGGCAGGCTGTGAATTTGTTATAATTCGAATCGGCGGCTATGATGACGGAAGTGTATATGTGGACAGTAACTATTATGCCAATATAAAAAATGCAAAGGCAGCAGGGCTTAAGGTTGGTATATATTATCACGCGGAGGAAAGAAGCGTTGAGGAGGTAAAGCAAAACGTCAAATGGCTTATGGGTGTTTTGGGAGATGAAAAGCTGGATTATCCTATAGCCTACGATTGGGAGGATTTTGCCAACTTTGAAAGCTATGAGATAAATCTTCATGATATAAATGATATATATGACACATTCCATGATGAGGTAGTTTCTTACGGATATGATGCTATGCTTTACAGCAGCAAGAATTATCTTTTATGTCTGTGGACAAATGAACATGATTATCCTGTTTGGCTGGCTCATTATACCGACAGCACGGATTACACCGGTGATTATATAATGTGGCAGAAGGGATGTACGGGTAGAATTGACGGCATTTCAGGTGATGTGGATTTTAACATAATGTATCTTGACAGATGATGGGAGAAAGACAGATGCAGGTTTTATATGAGCAGGCCGAGTCAAAGGAAGAGGAAAAGGCTGTAATTAAAGCCGTTTCCAAAACAGATGAAATTATTGCGGCGATTAAGCTTTTGGAAAACGGCACGGAAAGTATAGCGGTTACAAAGGATGAACAGACTTTTATGCTGGATATAAGCAGTATATATTATGTCGAGTCTGTTGATAAAAAGACATTTATATATACTAAGAATAATTGTTATGAGGCAAAATACAGACTGTATGAGCTGGAGGAAATTCTTAATAATTATTTTTTAAGATGTGCCAAGGCGATGATAGTCAATATAAAAAAGATTAAATCCGTAAAGTCTGAGATTAACGGAAGAATGAATGCAAGATTGTTAAATGACGAAAATTTAATTATAGCAAGAAGCTATGTGAAGGAATTAAAAAAGAGGCTGGGGATTTAGGTTATGAGTAATAAAAATATGGTTAAGAGAAAAATAAAAATAGTATTTGAACAGACGATGACAATATCCACCGGTATATTTTTTATGATTGGAATAGGTGGTGTGATTACTCATCTTAGCGGAAAAAGCTACAGTCTTGACTGGTATCATCCGCTATCTATTATTTTAATCGGTTTTTTATGTGCGCTTCCGACTCTTTTGCTTGAGGAAGCTGAAGGTGAAAAAAGCAGTTCGTTAAGAGTTTTTTTGCACTGTCTTTCGCTTTTTGCAATTGTCTCGTTTGCGGGATATATTTTCAACTGGTATAAGGATTTATCAAGTTATATATCTGTTGCTGTAATATTTTTGGCGGTGTATGCTTTTGTATGGATATCTTCCCTTTGGATGAGTAAGGTGGATGAAAACAAGATAAATAAAGCTTTGGAAAAGCTTCATGATGATGAATAAAAAATAAAAACAGGTGGGTTTGGCAGATGGGAGTAATAAGAGTAGCTGAAAACAGTGAAGAAATGCAACAGTTTGACGGTCTTAATATAATAAAGAGTCTTTGGAAGGAACAATCTATTTCAAATCCTGCTTATAACTCTGACTATCCGGGGTTATACAGAATATGTACTGACTTTGCGGACGGAGGCAGAATACTTGTTTTAAAGAATGAGATGGCATTTGTAGCCTATGGAACAAATGTCCTTGAGTTTATTACTAAAGAGGGGGCATATATTTATCATCGTAATGTTCCTGAGGGTGAGTATGACGGATGCTATGATTCAAATGAAATGAAAAGGATTCTGTCGGAATATCTGGCGGCACATCCGGATTCCGTTTCGGATGGTTTGACCTTGTACAGGATAAAGCCGGAATGTAAATTTGATGATTTTATCGGACTTAAATCGGTGTTTATAACTGAGTTTAGGAAGAATATAAGATTTTTGCTTTTAGATCGTTTAATGAGGTAAAGTTTATGGGATTTGTGGAAGTTTTTGGAGAAAAAGAATATGATGAGATTCCTCACATATGGTATGAATTCTGGAATGCTAAAATCAGAGATAATGAGGATATAAAAACTGTTGCCAGTCGTAAAATAGAAGACGGTATGCGTTTTTTGGTGCCAAAGCATGTGGGACTTTTGTCTGTGCGTGGAAATAAGGTTGAGGATTACTGCGTGGGACCGGGCGGATTTGTGTATGATTCCAGATTTGAACCGGGGATTTATACATCTTATAATAAGAAATATTGGAATCAGATTTATTCCAGCAACTACGATAAGCTGATGGACTATGATGATGCAAGGAATTATCATAATTTTACAAGCTCAGACAATACAAGAATTATTGCAGTAAGAATAGGTCAGACGGTTGAGTCGGATATTGAATTTAATGATATTCCTTTTATGGATATGGAGGATATGACGGAACATCAATTATCCGGAAAGCTTCATTTCGGTTATGTTATAGCTGATCCTATGATTTTCTTTACAAAAAACGGGAGTGATGTAGTGAAAATTCTCAAGGATGGAGGACTTAATCCGTACGAATCTATGTTGCCTGTATTAAAGGATGAGCTGCTGAATGCTTTTGTCAGTGCAATAAGAGAAATGGATGTTGCATCAATCGGTGTTGACAAATTTATTGAAAATAATTCATATATTTGGGCAAAGATTTCGAAGATTCTGGAGCCTATCTGGGTTATGAAACGTGGAATAGGTTTGTGGTGTTTTAATATTTTGGAAATTAATTAAAACTGATATGGGGCGTGAGCCTTGTCACATAAAGTGCAACTTGGTTTTAGTTTTTTGCAACTTAAGCCGGTTGCTCTTTTTTTATTCGGCAATATGGTGTATGCTTGGTTTGTCGTTAGGAAAGAAATAATAAAGGGTTTAGATTATAAAAGGAAAGAGGAAAAATATGAATGCTATTAAGGTCGAACACTTGGTAAAAAAATATAAAGAACATCTTGCTGTGAATGATATTTCCTTTGAGGTAAAGGAAGGCGAGCTGTTTGCTTTTCTCGGGGAGAACGGTGCCGGAAAGTCCACAACGATTAATATTCTTTGTACTATTCTTGAAAGAACCTCGGGTTATGTGAAGATATTTGATAACGAGCTTGGTAAGGATGATAACAAAATCAGAGATCTGATAGGCATAGTTTTTCAGAATTCGGTGCTTGATAACAAGCTTACGGTTAAAGAAAATCTTTATACGAGAGGTTCTTATTACGGACTTTCCAAGGGCAAGATAGATGAAAGACTTGGACAGTTTATGGAGGTCTTTGAGTTAAAGGAAATCTGGAACAGAAAGTACGAAAAGCTGTCCGGAGGACAAAGAAGAAGAGTGGATATAATAAGGGCACTTATAAATGAGCCGAAGATTCTTTTTTTGGATGAGCCGACGACAGGACTTGATCCGAAGTCAAGAAAGATTGTATGGGATTATATAGATTATCTAAAAAAAGAAAAGAAGCTTACAATATTCCTCACTACTCATTATATGGAGGAAACAAGGGATGCAGACCATGTTGTAATTCTTGATAAGGGTAATATAATAGCAACCGGTACACCGACAGAGTTAAAGACAAAGTACGCTTCGTCAAGACTTGTGTGGTATACGGATAAAAATGATGATAATGAAAAGCTTATATCAGAATTTGAATATTCCTATGATGCAGACCATTACAATATATTATTTAAAGATAATATAACGGAGTTTGTATATAAAAATAAAGACAGAATAACAGATTATGAGATAATAAAGGGA
>CALGGL010000068.1 GCA_937915975.1 uncultured Lachnospiraceae bacterium
TCCAATACTCTTCAGGAATAAAAGCATTAATTTCTCTTTCTTTTTCAACAATTAATTTTAAAGCAACACTTTGAACACGACCTGCACTACTACCATTAGTTTTAGAACGAATCAAATTACTAAGCCTAAACCCAATAATTCTATCAAGAATTCTACGTGTTTCTTGACTATTAACTAAATCTTGATCAATCTTTCTAGGATGTTTAAACGCTTCTATTATAGCAGGCTTAGTAATTTCATTAAAAACAACACGATCATAATCCTTATCCTTGATACCTAAAGCATCATATAAATGCCAACTAATTGCTTCTCCCTCACGATCAGGGTCGGTAGCAAGATATACATGAGTTGATTCCTTAACCTCTTTCTTTTCTTCCTCCTCAACCTTAGGAGTTGTATCCTCAACAACCGAAGGAATATCAAATTCTTCTATAACAGCCTCTTCTATTTCTGAGACATTTTCAATTACTTTTTTAACCTCTTCCAAGGATTTTTCTGAAATTATAAACATTGAAAAATCAAAATCAAATCTTTCATCCTCAATATCCTGAACACTCGGAACTGATTTGATTATTTCACCTTTACCTTCAAGACCTTTGAATACAAGAAATGCTCTTGCAGCCTTAAGAAGACAGCTTTCCTGAATATATACCGTTGTTGCATATACATGCATTCCTTTTTCCTTGGCATCCTGCATAGCGTTCTTTTCAAAATCGGCTATAGGAATAGAAAGATATTTTTTCCTCTCATTAGGAGTGTCGGATTTAGTTTCAGATTTTTCTTCAGCCTTTGCCTCCTCTTTGACCTCCGGAGCAGGCTCAGGAGCAGAACCGGTACTTTCAGCGGAATTAAGAACATCATTTAATACCTTGATAACATCTTCATTATCCTCGGTACCTTCATCTCCCGATTCAACAATATTGGAAAGATATCCCTCAATACAGTCAAGACACTTAAAAACAACATCTACTATATCGGGATTAACATTAATCTTACCGTTACGAACCTCAGAGAAAACATTTTCCATGTCATGTGTAAGTCTCTGCATTCTCTTAAAGCCCATAGTTCCTGCCATACCCTTTAAGGAATGAGCTGCACGGAAGATTTCATTTACAGTATCAATGTTATCAGGCTCAGCTTCCAAAATCAGCACCTGATCATTAAGAGTCTGTATATGCTCTTTCGTTTCATCAATAAAAATCTCAAGATATTGGCTTAAATCCATTATAGTACCCCTACTTTCTTTATTATTTCTTTTGCTATGTCATTAATATCACAAACCACATCGCACATACCCTTTTCATATATGGCACGCGGCATTCCATATACAGTCGATGATGCTTCATCCTGCGCAATAACATATACCTTCTTTTTCTTTGAAAGATTGATTATTCCGTTTGTTCCGTCAGCACCCATTCCCGTCAAGACAACACATATAATTTCATCGTATGTTGAATTAATCAGGCTGTCGTACATAATATTGCCGCAAGGCTTAAGTCCAACAACAGGAGGAGAATCATCAAGTTCAAGAAAATGACCGTTATTTCTGGTTTCAACCTTTAGATGCATTCCACCCTTTGCCAGATAGACATGTCCCGTTTTTACAGCTTCTCCGCCCTCTACCTCACTGACCTTTACCGGACTTAACTCATCAAGTCTTTCAGCCAAAGTAGTTGTAAAGTTTGCCGGCATATGCTGAACCATAACTACCGGAGCTGCCAAATTAGCGGGAAGCATAGGTATAACGGTTCTTAGTGCCTTAGGACCGCCTGTTGAGCTTACAAGAGCCACCAGCTTGTTATTTTTGCCTTTTTGTTTTGAGTTACCGTTTACAAGAAAAGCATTTCCCGGCTTTTCCTTATTATCAGGCTTATTAATCTCTTTTACAGTCTCTTTTCGCTTTGACTCAGGCTTTTTCTCCACCTTATTTTCAGGTTTGGTTTTATGGTCATGAATATTTACATTACCATTGTTCCTGATGGATTCAAGTTTGGTTTGAACACCTTCGCTGACATTATCTTTGCCCTCTGCAAGATTAAGTGTACTAATGAGCTTATCGGCAAAATCAGCATTATCAAGCTTATAAATATTTTCCGGTTTTTTTAAGAAAGACAATGCTCCGAGTTCAAGGGCTGTAATTGTATATGAAGGCTCATCCTTAGTACTTAGCAATATAAGAGGAAGCATAATTTTCCTGCTTCTCATAATCGATAAGAGTTCTATTCCCGTCATAACCGGCATATTAACATCACAGACAACCGCCATAATGTCATTATGCGCCTCAATCATTTCAAGACCTTCAGCTCCGTTTTTAGCAATATATGCAACTGTATATTCATTTGTCCCATTAATTATAGCAGATAACACTCTTCTCATAAGTGCAGAGTCATCTACTAACAGAATTTTTTTCATTATTTTAATCCCGACTCTTTCGCTCTATTTTGTCTTTCACTTTCAAATATAAATTTTATTATAATATCTCTGTCTTCAGAGTTCATTTTTAAAAATTCAAGTCTCTGTTCATAAAGCCCCGTATGTCCGGCTATCATACTGTTACTTAGTATCCGTGCAAGAATATGAAAGCTGTGTACAGCACCGAAAATGGCTATTTTAAAATCTACTCTTACTATTTCATTTTTTTCAAGCTCAAGCTTTGAAACAACTTTAAGACCACCGCCGCTTATATCGATAATCTTCATATCATTCCACTCGGCTTCCTTATCCGACGGGACATATCTGTCACCCATTTCATACTCTTCATCAGACGCAATTCTCATTCTGCCGTTCATAATACATTTATATCGGTAAAACTCTCTTCTTTGCACCTTTTCAAGCTTACCCAGCATAACCACTTCAAGGAAAAACAAATTACCGCTTCTGTATCTTGCGGAAACCACTACATTGGTCTGTAACAGACCTTTATCCGTATAAAAGCAGGCGGAATACCGGTCATCAACATTTAAAGGTACTATCTTTCCCTCGTATATAGGCATAGAAATCTGAAGAGTATTTTTCGGCATAATATCACATATTTTGCTTGAAAATACTTTTTTATTGCTGTCATTTCTTATGATCTGATCAAGCCTTACTAATTCAATTTTATTACCGATTGACAAGCCCATAATAAATCCCCTTAAATAAATCATCCGTTACTTTTGCTTTTTCTTTCTTCTTGCCTTAATAAATTCAAAAAATATTCTCGCTATTCCGTCGTTTCCTTCCTCCTTAGTCTCACCTTCGTTACCCGCAAGCTTATCGGCAAGCTCGGAAAGACATTTTGATGAAGATGTTTGCGGATATGCCATAACCACCGGTTTTTGCTCAATTATAGCTCTTGATGCATTTTTATCCTGAATTATAGGTCCTAAATACTCGAGCTTCGTATTTAAGAACTTGGATGAAACGGCATTTATCTTTGCAAAAATCTCATCACCTTCGGAGTCGTTTTCAACCCTGTTTGCAATTACCCTTATCGTTTTATATATCGGATTAAACTTCTCATTTCTTCTCAAAACCTTTAAAAGAGAATATGCATCGGTTATGGATGTAGGTTCCGGAGTGACCACAAGAAGCACCTCAGGGCTTACCATTACAAATTCCATAACTGCATCCGTTATACCCGCGCCGGTATCAATAATCACAACATCATACATCTTATCCAATCTTGCAAGTGCAGATATAAGAAGCTTTATGCTTTCATTATCAAGTGCCGCAAGCTCGGAGACCCCTGAACCTCCGGAAATAAAGCCGATTCCCTTTGGACCGGTTGTAATTATTTCTTCCATTGTTTTATTGTTATGAATTAAATCAAGAAGATTATACTTAGGTCTTATACCGAGCATAACCTCAACATTTGCAAGTCCGAAATCCGCATCAAATATTACAACCTTTTTTCCTCTTTCAGAAAGCTCAATTGCAAGATTTACGGAAATACTTGTCTTTCCTACTCCGCCTTTTCCGCTTGTTACCGCAATAACTCTTGCATTGGAAGGCTTATCGGATGCCTGCACCATCTCTCTAAGCTTAGATGCCTGATCCATATTAGTCACCTCCCAGTAAGCTCTTTGCAACAATCTGAGGATTTACAACACCTATATCTTCAGGTACATTTTGGCCCCATGTCGCATAAGACAGAGTTTTATTCATATCAAGCTTTAAATTAAGTATAGAGCCTGAAGCTCTTGTTTCATCAAGCTTTGTAAATATAAGCTTATAATCAAACAGCTTATCGTATGTCTTGGCTATATCCAATAAATCATTATATTTTACCACTGCACTAACCACAAGAAAAACCTCTGTTTCATAATCTGATACAGCATCAACCATTTCCTTAAGATTTTTCTTCTGTTCTTCATTTTTGTGTGAATGACCTGCCGTATCAACAAAAATCAAATCACAATTTTTATATTTTTCCACATAATTTTTTATATCCTCAGGAGTGTAAACCACCTCCATCGGAGTATTTAATATATTGGCATAGGTTTTTATCTGCTCTATGGCTGCAATTCTGTATGTGTCTATGGAAAGCATGGCAATATCAAGCTTTTCCTCAAGCTTAAACTTTGAAGCAAGCTTAGCCATGGTTGTTGTTTTTCCAACGCCTGTATTACCCACAAAAAAGACAATCTTCGGTTTATTTTCTCCTGCTGTAAGAGGCTTAACCTCTCCAAGCTTAAGAACTATCTTTTGATAAACATTTGCTAAAATATTATCAAGCGGAAGCTTCGGATTTTCCGTGTCCAGCTCGCCGATTATATCATCTGCAATTTCCTTTTTTACTTCATTTTCTATAAGCTGATTGTATATCAGCTCGACAACTTTGTTTTTGGAAATATCCTTGGATACACCTTCACCGATTG
>CALGGL010000069.1 GCA_937915975.1 uncultured Lachnospiraceae bacterium
GTGACTGGAGTTCAGACGTGTGCTCTTCCGATCTAAAATGATGATATTACTTCGGAAAATGAAATTGCTTCGGATGATTTGAGTGATGAACAGGATACGTCCGGTTCGATTTCGGAGGATAATACTGAAGAAATACAAAGTATTGATCCGGCAGAAGCTTATGCGGATGAGATGCTTTCGAAGATGTCGCTTCATGAAAAGGTTTGCCAGTTGTTTATAGTAACCCCTGAGGCAGCAACGGGATACAGTGTTGTTACAGAAGCAGGGGATGCATCTAAACAGGCGATCATAGATTATCCTGTATGCGGATATATATATTTTGCACAGAATCTTTCGAGTCAGGATCAGACAAGGACCATGCTTGCCAATGTAAAGCAATATGGAATGGAAGCAAACGGAATACCGTTTTTTACTGCAGTTGATGAGGAAGGCGGCTTGGTTGCAAGATGTGCGGATAAGCTTGGAACAACGGCATTTCTTCCTATGTATAATTACCGTGAGGAAGGTGAAAACACAGCCTATAATAATGCATATACTATAGCTGCTGATATAAAGGGGCTTGGTTTTAACCTTGATTTTGCTCCGGTTGCCGATACATGGTCTAACAGTGCCAATACCGTAATAGGAACAAGAGCCTACAGCACGGATTATAATGAGGCGGCAGTGCTGGTTGCAGCGGCAACAAAAGGCTTTAATGACGGAGGAGTTGTAAGCTGTATTAAGCATTTTCCGGGACATGGTGATACAAATGAGGACAGCCACAGAAGTGCGGCATATATTCATAAGCCTTTGGCGGATTTGATAAATGAAGATTATCTTCCTTTTATAGCGGGTATAGAGGCTGATACAGGAATGGTTATGGTGGGACATCTTTATCTTACCGAAACAGATATAGAATCAGAGGCAGACCGGGTTCCGGCTTCGCTTTCCTATAAGGTTATAACGGGAGAGTTAAGACAAAGACTTGGTTACAACGGAGTTGTGATAACGGATTCACTTGCTATGGGAGCTATCTCCAATTATTATTCCAGCGGAGAAGCTGTTAAGCTTTCGATAATGGCGGGAGCGGATATTATGCTTATGCCGGCAGATTTTAAATCGGCAGTTGCAACTCTTGAGGATGCTGTAAAAAACGGTGAAATATCAGAGGAAAGAATCGACGAAAGCGTAAGAAGGATACTTATTCTTAAATATAACAGGTTGATTAAGGAATAAAATAAAACCTTAAATTGTGTAAATTATGTTAAATGTTAATTTATTTCAATTTAAGGTTTTTATTTTATTTTTTTTATGCTATAATGTCGAATGGTGAGCTTGCATACGGATTGTATTTGCAGGTTTTGGATATTTAAAGGCAATATTTTTGAATGGAGGAAGCTTTAGTGTATAAGATTGTTAAGAAAGAGGTTTTGAATCAGGCTGTAGTTTTGATGGATGTTGAAGCTCCGTACGTGTCAGCAAGATGTGAAGCCGGACAGTTTGTAATCGTAAGACTGGGTGAGGACGGAGAAAGAATTCCGCTTACCATCGCAGATTTTGACAGAGAGAAGAATACCGTAACCATTATTTTCCAGACGGTTGGTTATTCTACTAAGCAGATGGCAAAGCTTGAGGTGGGAGACAGCTTTGATGATTTTGTAGGACCTTTGGGAAAGCCTGCTCCATTTGAAAAATGGGATAGAGTTATAGGTATTGCAGGGGGCGTCGGTTCGGCACCTTTGTATCCTCAGCTTAAAAAGCTTTCGGAGCAGGGAGTTCGATGTGATGTTATAATCGGCGGACGTTCCGCTGAATTTGTAATACTTGCAGATAAGTACAGAGAGTTTTGTGAAAATGTATATATAATGACAGATGACGGCTCCCTTGGTGAAAAGGGGTTCGGAGTCGATAAGCTTAAGGAGCTTGTTGCTAACGGTGAGAAGTATGACCATGCAATTGCTATAGGACCGCTTATTATGATGAAGTTTGTGGTGGCTACAACTAAGAAATATAATGTTAAGACAGTAGTAAGTATGAACCCGATAATGGTTGACGGTACAGGAATGTGCGGAGGCTGCCGTCTTACTGTAGGTGGAGAAACTAAGTTTGCATGTGTTGACGGACCGGATTTTGACGGATTCGAAGTGGATTTTGATGAAGCAATGGCAAGGGGAGCGGTATACAAGCCCTTTGAGACAAAAGCTAGAGAAGAAGCATGCAATCTGTTAAAAGCATAATGATTAGTATTAAGGAGGTACAGTAAGATGCCGAATATGGCAATGACAAAGAATCCGATGCCTGCACAGGAGCCGGATGTTAGAAATAAGAATTTTAAAGAGGTGACCTTAGGTTAT
>CALGGL010000070.1 GCA_937915975.1 uncultured Lachnospiraceae bacterium
CATTGGTGAGAAGATTCCTAAGATTAAGTATAAGAAGAACAATGCAACTAGCTTCTATGTACTTGTATCAGCTAAGGGTACTGTAAGCGTATGGATCGGTTCAGGCGCTCCTGGTATCTCACAGTCAGGTACAAAGGGAACAAACTGCTGGCAGTTAGCTCCTGAGCTTGATAAAGAGTATCAGTAAGATTTAAATCATTACACAGTTATAATTCCACCTGATTCGCCAGGTGGAATTTAACTGTATAAAAATACTTATACAAGCAGAGCTTGCTTTGAAAGGATTAACTGAATATGAATATAGATATAGAAATTGGAGAAAAAATCCTTTTTTCTGTGGTTTTTGGGCTATATGGCATAGTCATAGGAAGCTTTCTTAATGTACTGATATTACGTACACCGATAAAAGAAAGTATAACCTTCAAGCGTTCGCATTGTATGAGTTGCGGTCATACACTTGCGTGGTATGACTTATTTCCATTATTTAGTTATTTGTTTTTGGGTGGAAAGTGCAGATATTGTAAGGCGCATATTTCATGCCAGTATCCTATTATAGAAGGATTAAATGGCTTGCTGTACATAGGTATATATCTGGCAAAAGGTTTTACAATAGAGACGATATTATATTGCTTGTGCACTTCTGCTTTACTTGCTTTGAGCGTCATAGATGCTCGTACGCGGGAAATCCCCGTGGGATTTAATATTTTTATATTTATTTTAGGACTGGTTAGGCTTTTAACAGACTTAAGTCATTGGAGCCAGTATGTAATCGGTTTTTTTGCGGTCAGCGGTTTTTTGTTTCTTCTTATTCTTATTACCAAAGGAAGAGGTATGGGAGGAGGAGATATGAAACTCATGGCAGCAACCGGCTTACTATTGGGCTGGAAGCTTAATATTTTAGCATTTTTGATGGGGTGTATACTTGCTTCGGTTATACATCTTACGATGATGGCTATTAAGAAAGCAGATAGAAGCTTGTCCTTTGGACCGTATCTTTCTGCGGGAATTTATATAGCAATGATATGGGGTGAACAGCTTGTAAGCTGGTACCTGAGTATGTGGGCTTTTGAGTCCTTATAATTAAAATCACTGATTAGCGAGGGAGGCTATAACGAATGGCAAAAAACGGTAAAGTGTTATCAATTGATATCACAAATGAAAGTATTACTATTATTGAATTGACTGCTTCAGCTAAGAAGCAGACTTACATTCACAATGTTATCATCTTTGAAACTCCGGAAGATGCATACGAGGACGGAGTAATCAAGGAGCCTGAGAAAATTGCTGCAGCAATAAGAGATCAGCTTGCAGCCAGAGGTATAACCAATAAGAATGTAATCTTTGTATTGTCTTCAACAAAGATTGTTAACAGAGAAGTTGTTATACCGTTTGTAAAAGAGAATAAAATCAGAGGAATCATTAACGCAAACTCATCAGAATATTTCCCTGTAAATATAGAGGATTATGTGGTTTCTCATTCAGTGCTTGAAACGGTAACCGATGCTGAAAACAATAAGCAGTTAAGAGTACTTGCTGTTGCTGCTCCTCAGCAGATGGTTAAATCATATTATGATTTGGGTACAATGGCAGGACTTAATGTTGTATCACTTGATTACATAGGTAATGCAATGCTCCAGCTTATCAAAACCCAGACTACCGCAAGTGCAACCACAATGGTAATCCAGTTAGGAAGTGAGTCAACCGTACTTAATATAGTACAGGGTGATAACCTTCTTCTTCAAAGAACAGTACCTCACGGTACAAACCCTGTTGTAAATGTAGTTATGGATGAGAAGGGTGTAGATGCAACAACAGCTATGACACTTCTTCAAAATGACAGACTTATTACAGTTGATTTTGATGACAACGAAACAACAGGAGCTTTCAGATATTTGATTAACAATATCGGACGTGTAATGGACTTCTATGCTTCAAGAAATCCGGATAAGCCTATTGAGGACGTATTCCTTACAGGTGACGGTGCTCTTATAAGAGGTATTGATGGTCTTTTCAAGGTTCAGTTAAATGTAAATACAAGAATTATGGACAGCTTGTACAATATCAAGTTTGATCCGAGTATTGATTTAAAGGTATACAACCCTGTATATCTTGTAACTCCTATCGGTGCTGCATTTGCACCTATGGATTTTGTTCCGCTTGATTCTTCAAAGGCAAAGAGCGAATCTTCAGGTAACGGTGCAACCATTGCCTGTGCGGCTGTGTTTGCAATCTGCGTTATAGCTTCGGCAGTTATGGCGTTTATGTCAATTAAGGCAAAGAACGATGCCGAGTCTAAGAAGGAATCATTGGAGCAGGATATTGCAAGAATCAGTGATATAGAGCAGGTTGTTAATGAGATGAATGCAGCTCAGGCAAGATATGTGGATGCTGCTACAATGTATAATACTACTTACAGCTTAAATGAAAATGTAAGAGTGTTTATCAGCCAGCTCGAGTCAAAGATTCCTACAAATGTTGTTGTTACAGGATTTGTCAGCTCACCTGACGGAATTTCCATTCCTGCGGTTTCAACAAGCTGGGATGGAGTTGCTGACTTTATAATTCAGCTTAAGACTATTGACTGTATTGATGATGCTTATGTTTCAAGTGTAGCTAAGATTATCGATGAGAGTGGTCAGGTTACATATAACTTTACTGCAACTGCAGTGTATGTTGATGTAAGAACACCTGAAGAACTTGGTATCGTTTCAGACGTTGCTACAGAAGAAGCTGAATAGTAAAGGGGGTTGATATATATGACACAGAGTAATATCAGATTATTATTAGTTGTATTTGGTGTAGGTATAGTATTCTTGGTTTGGATGTATGTATATAAACCTAATATGGATGATAAGTCATCTATAGACAGTGAAATCTCAACATTACAGGCAAGATACGATGAATTAAAATCTATGGAAGTACATAGAGACGAATATGTTGCATTAACTAAGGAATACAATGAGAAGTTTGAAGAATCAATTGAAATCTTCCCTGCAACTCTTGATCAGGAAATTTCCGTTATGTTTATGAAGGGAATTGAAAAGGATCAGGGCAATCTTCAGTTTGATATCCAGACTGTAGGCCTCGGACAGGAAGAGCTTTTCTATTCACTCGGTGGCGGTGCTCCGGTTGCTGACGAGTCAGGCGAAGAGGTTACTACCGCTGCAACAGGTGATGTTTATGAGTGCTACAGAGCTAATTTCCCGATATCATACACAGGTTCTTATGAAGGAATTAAGGATCTTATTGATTACGTAATGGCTTACAAGTACAGAATGAACATTGTCGGTCTCAGTATCAATTATGATGATGTTGAGGATGTTTATACAGGTATTATAAGTCTTAATGCTTACTGTGTAACAGGCGGCGACAGAGAAGCTGATAAGGTTACAACAGATGTATCAAACGGTGTAAGTAATATCTTCTTAGGCGGTGCAGGTGCTGCGGTTCCTTCATCAGGAGGATCATCAAGTGTAACTTCAAGCTCAAATGATGTAAAGATTACACTTAATAATGCAAACGGTGATTCTACAAGCGGCGTTGTTGTAGCAGCAGGAAGTGCTTCATTAACATATGATGATAATGATGTTACAACAGTAGATGTTAAGGTTGAGGAAAATGACGGTAAGAAAGTTGCAACAATAACACTTAACGGTAAGGATACAACAGTAGATATAGCTGATGATGCTACAACCTTTGGAATCTTTGTAGCTTCTTCAGGAAGAGTTGATTCAGATGATACCAACGGTATCAAGCTTAATGTTACAAATGATACAAGTGTTGCAGTTGAAATAGTTGTTGATGGAGATGACAGCTCATCACCAAGATTTACAATGGGCAGCAAGTCTGGAACTGTAAAGGTTTATTAAGAGAGGATGAGGATTTATGGCAAGAAAAAACAATAAAGGTTTTTCCGTTATAGAAATTGTCATTGCCATTACAATACTGTCGTTACTTTTAGTTCCGATAGTTAAACAGATTAGTCAGACCTTAAGAACCAGTCGACAAGCCAAGAAACAGCAATATGCTATGGATAATGCAGTTTATCTCATGGAAGACTTTCAAAAGTCTTCCATGGGAGAACTTGAAACCAAGTACGGAGTCCCTACAAAAAAGCCTGAGACTGTAAAGTGTCAGTTGTATGATGCTTCAGGCAATACCTTAACGGGAGGACTTGTTTCATACAATGCTTATAAGTATAGTGCGGGAACAGTTACCCTTGGCTACGAAAAAACCTCGTTTACGAGGACGGTTATATTGGATGATTTATCAACGGCACTTATGGGATTTGATGTCCATAATGTGGATACTTCGGTGACGGAGAATACTAAAGGTTATAAGTTAGTAAGTGCTACAAGTGCTATTGACGGATTTGTACTTAATTCAGAGGGGCATCTTGTAAAATACGATTCAAACGGATATGTAATAGGTGCTGTTTGTGAGGTTGCTGACAAGGTGGAAAACCCTAATGAGATCAACCTTGGAAATATGCAGAATATGGATAGCTCAAACGTAGCGATAATTCCGGGTTCCGCAACCAACTTTGATTCACAGGCTGAAAATGCATTTTTCTCACTTGCTATGGAGAAACTTAAGGAAGAACACTATGCTGACTGGCTTCAGGCTATGGGCCATGTAAGCAGTGATAGTATACTTAACCAGCATTATAATCTTGCAAATACTACTAAAGTTACAAAGATTTATGTCGATAAAGGTAATGACGGGGAAGAATATTATATCGTAAGTGTTGATGTATGTTATGAGAATTCTTCATTATCAAAGACACTTGAATATAATGTTTACTCACAGAAGTTTTATATGGATGAGTGCCCTGCCATATATATGGAATATCAGCCTTACACAGCTGAGTCAGGTGCAAGTGATGTAATATATGCAGCAAATGATTACATTCTTGTTGACAACTATGTGGAGGGTGCAAAAATTTATCTGTATAAGCCGTTCAGAGATCAGATGAATGTTGTTGACGGTGTTACCGATTCCGATCATGTAGCACCTGCTGACGGATATAAGTTCTATCAGCAAAGCGGATCAACATCCACAGTAACAATTCATGTGTGCAGTGCGACTAATTCAGGTGAAGAATCAAATGTGTTTACAAATATTGATTTGTCAACCTTTGACACATCGGTATTTTCAGGATTTACATCCGTAGCTGCTGAAAACGGCGGTACAAGAGAAGCTTATACCGGTTTGAAGAGATTATCGGATGATAGGAGAACACAAGACAGATTATATACTATAAATGTTGTTTTGGAACCGGGACCTGATGATAAGGGTTCAAACACTGTAAGTCTTACTGGAGCAAAGGGGGAAAATTAGTTGAAAAAATTTAAAAAATTATTCAAAAAACTAAATAACAGCGGCTCCAGTATAATAATGGTTGTTGTATCTATGGCATTTATAGGAATAGTTGTAGGTGCGCTTCTTACTGCAGCCGGATATGCATATCGTTTAAGAATGCAGGATTTGAATGCGAGAGATAATTTCTATTATGTTGAGCATGCTATGGAAGAGATATATGCCGGTGTCGGTTCAGAGACATTGGTTAATATGCAGGATGCATATGTATATACCGTAGAGAATATGGTAAGATACGATGTTGCTACCCAGTCATATGTTAATATATCAAATGACGATGCTGAGAAGATGTTTAAGGATAAGTTTATGGAAAACCTGTCCACAAATGATTTCTTTGCTCAGGCAACCATAGCGGCTTCGCTGGAAAAATTCATTACGGATTCAACAGTAGTACTTGATCCATCAAGATTATATGTTCAGAGAGATTATGTAACTAAGGATGGAGTTCAGGTTCTTGATAAGATAACAATTAAAAACGTAACGCTTAAGAGAACTGTTAACTATGACAGATCCACTGCGAACGGGGATTACACTCAGACTATATCAACTGATATAGAAATAGGTAATCCTGATTTTGATGTTTTATTCAATGCTGCAGGCGGTGACAGTACAAACATTTTCGGTTTTGCTTTAGTTGCCGATATGGGTGTTGAGATAAACGAAAATCAGCCTGTAACAATTGCGGGTAACATATATGCGGCTTCTGATTATTATAATAAGAAATATAACGAAAGCACATATAATGATACTGTCAGTGATGATACTAAGAGCTTTACGGCAAGTAATAATATTGAATATAAGCATGGAAGCGTAACTTCCAAGACTTATACTTCGGAAAATAACAACACCTACTATAATATGCAGGGAACTATCAATAATCCGTTGGTTCCGGGTGAAAAGGAATATTATGACGGTGTTAATAAGAGAAGTATGTACTCCGGATTGTTTATAGACAGAACGGACGTTTCAATACTTGCGGATTTGGTTATTGTTCCGGGAACAATAGCGGTTATGGATACGGGAAGCCTTTCCGTATTCGGTAAGAACGGTATGTCGGTTTCCGAGTCTGAGGTTTGGGCTGATAATGTTATTCTCGGAGGATACAGCTCAAGAGTATTCCTCAGAAAAGACAATGACGGAAATGATGTATATTCTTATAACGGAGCATCTGCAAATATACGTGCAAATATGTATATAAAGGATGATACGGAACTTAATGCTACAGCATCCGACTTTAAGTTAAGAGGAAAATACTACGGTTACGGTGACAGCACCATGAAGGACAGCAGATCCTTCATTCCTACGGTTGACCTTGATAACTTCCAGAGAGATTATGTAGTATATGATACAAACGGAAATGTTGTAAAACAGAACGGTCAAACAGTTTTCGAAAAGGAAAACAGAGGACACTACAACAGTAGTGCTATTATCGTAAACGGTGAAAGATCGGTACTTGACCTTGAGGAGACCAGCGTTTTATATCTTGCAGGTCGTGCATATATTGAATTATCCAAAAATGTAACCTCAGAGGACTTCCAGGAAAAAGACAGTAACGGTACAGTTACAGGTAATTATGTTAACAGACAGACTATCGAGTTTGTACCTGAAGGCAATAATTTCCGTACTACCGATCCTAACGATACAGAATTTTTAAGAGATTATAAGACAGGTGAAAGTTTGACATTAAAGACAAACCAGCTTGCTTATATTCCGGTTCAGTATACCGGTATGCCGACTCCGGCAGTTGCACTTGACGGAAAAGTAAGTGTGGCAGCCGATGATTACGGAAATACCCAGTATGATGCTGATTTACACCCGGCATTAAGAGGAAGTGCTTTATTTGAGAAATATTTCCCTGCTGCAAGATTTGTGGATGCAAACGATAAGTATGGCATTCCTTGTATCATGCAGGAGGTATCAGGTAAGAAGTATTACTATTATGATTTTGAAAGAGCTTATAATATGATTAAAAATGCAGCCGGTGTTTTAGGCCCTGGTGTGATTGATTCGACTGCATTTGTAACCGAATTCCCGAGTGCTGAAGCATATGCTGCAGGATTTATCAAGGATTATGTTGCTGAGCTCAATGATCCTAACAGTGTAATTAAAGAATATCTTACCGATATCAGTGATTATGACGGATTTGAAGCCGGCACAATTACTATTCCTAGAACAGGAACAGATTCATTTGTTTACTCAAGTGGTGCCATCACCACAAAGAGTGATACTGCTTTTGATGTAATAGTTGATAATTCAACTAATTTAAGTACATTATTCAGCAGCCAGAATGGATTTGAGGTAAACGGAACACTTCCGGCAGATTATTCTAAGGAACTTGCTAAGGAATACAATTTCGTTAAATGGAATCTCGGTCACTTCTCAAGTACCGCTGAAGGCGATAATGAAAAGCTTTATATAACCGAGATGCTTGATAATGACGATTTTGGTGAAGCATCCATAACACCTATTAATAAGTTCCTTAATTACGACAAGATTAATACAACAAAGAGACTTAACCTTTCATCAGAATATTATGTAGTTTATTCAAATCAGGACGTAGTGGTTAATGAGACCGGTATTGTTAAGGGTATTATCTTAACAAAGGGTGATGTAACCTTTGGTGCTAATGTAACAGGATTTGAAGGACTTATAGTTGCCGGCGGTAAGGTATATGTAACCGGTAAGGTTCAGACAATTACCGCAAGTGCTGAGATTTGTAGAGCAATACTTAGGGAGTGCCAGTTATCAGGTGATGACGCTTGTAAGGATTTCCTTAAGCTGTTCAAGGGTTATGAGGACTCTTCAATAATTTCAGATGATACTAATCAGTCAGCAAGATCAATTGACACAATAGATTATTCGGATGTTGTTAAGTTTAACAACTGGATGAAGAACGTGGAATAGGGGTGATGCTGATGAAAAAGATGAAACGGATATTAAAAGACAACAGTGGTTTTTCATTGACAGAGCTTATAATTGTTATTGCTATTATCGCAATTATGACGGCAGCATCCTTTGTATCTCTTACAATTATGCATAGTGCGAGAGCAAAGGAAGCGGCAAGTACCTTCGAAAACTCTCTTGCTGAGGTAATAGGAATGGCAAAGAGCAAGAGCGTTGATTACGATATGGACGGATCCATCAGTTCGGATGAAGGTAGCTTGACTATCGGACTTAGGGTATATAAGGACGGTGGAAAGTATTATCTGAAGAAATGTGTCTTTAAGAAGAATGCAAACGGAACTTATTCATTATATGATTATAATTCCAATAATGCATTTATAAAGTCCATAAATGAGAAGGACGGAAAGGGTGCATGCTTAACTTCATATGTAAAGGTTAATTATTACGATGAAGGCGGAACCTTATCGGCAGATGACCAATTTAACATTGCATTTAACAAAAAAGGTGAATGTGTTCAGGGAGCTGGCCGATATGAATTTGTAAAGAGCAGCTCCGGCGATAAGATAGTATCTGTAACTGTAAACAAAAATGGAAGCTATATAGTTAAATAGGTAAGGAGTGATGAACGTTGATGAAAAAAATTAAAAGCAATAACGGTTTCACTCTTATAGAACTTGTTATTGCACTGGCGATGCTTGCGTTTATTATGACTGCGGTGAGTGCATTGATGGGAAGCAGCGTGTTGAATTTCCGAAAGGATAAAGCCAATATCAGCATACAGAATTCAGCACAGTCTACCTATGATAAGCTTTCTGATGTGATTATGCAGGCAAAGAAGATTACTATATATGGTTACATCGGACCGGAGATTGATTTCGATGGAATTGATGATGAAGCTGATGTAACAGGAACCTATGATGATTTCTACTTTGTATCGGATGCAGATTCAAAAAAGACATATGAGGATGCAGGCAAAACAAACGTTAAGCTTTTTGAAGAGGTTGATCCGGCACAAAAGATATATGTAACTTCAATTATTATAGATATTGCGGTTCCGATTGAAAGTATATCGGATGTAACCGGAAGCTATGATGAGCATACAACCGAATTTGATGTACTTGATGCAATTAACGGAGGAACCGTTCACGTAACACGTATGAGTGCGGACGGGGAGACACCGGTTATCTATGATACACCGGATACATTAAGATGTACATTCGAATTCAATGGAAAGAATATGTATTACGGAAGAAAATATGCTTTCCAGGCAGGAAAAAATGATGAACTTACTATACAGGATGATGAACATTTGTTTACCAATGTATTTAAGAGCGTAAACTCAGATGCGGGACCTATAAGCGGATGTGTTGTTACGGTAGACAGCACAAACGGTGCAATCGGTCTTGAGCTTCATTTCTTTGATAAGAGTATGAAGTATAATACATTGGGTATGGTTAAGATAAGAAACTCAAAGGTTTTAGAGAATAATTAGGAAAGGATGGTAAAAGCAAGATGAAAAGAAACAAAAAACTAACAATAACTGCATTAGTTGCGATGCTTTTTATGGCTATTGCCGTGACTTTCTTATCGTTCTCTCATGCAGATGAGGAATTGACAGAAGACAGTATGCTGGTTGCAGCAAATGATGATCCTGCTGCTGATGTCGGTTCAAAGACAAACATTGATTACATAATTGAAAATTCGTATTCTACCGATACGGAGGTTGATCCTAATTATAATATCATTGAGATTTACTCCGATACAGAATCAGGTTTAGCTGCTTACTGCTCAAGTAAGAATTTTGAAAATTATGTAGTAAACGGTTATTCTACCCAGCCTTTAGGCGCAGCTATAAAGAATGCCATGAATACAGGTAAGGTTAATTATAAGTCTTACGCGGCTTCATCGATAAAGAACAGTGACACAGATATTCTTATAGAAATATCAAATGCGGATCTTATATATATCAATCAGGGTTCAACAAAATTCAGTTTAACCAATGATATATGTGAGAACCTGTATGATATTCTTCATACCTATGCTGTAGGCGATTATAAGCCTATTATAATCAACAGCGAACAGGCATCGGGCGGAAGCGGTGGTAATACCACCACTCAGGAAACTATGGCTACACTTGCTACAGATGTTTTCTCATCAGGTATGTATTATTATACATTTGCCTGGGATAGGTCAAAGCAGAGTGTAGGAGAGTTCCTTGCACACAGTAACGGTTCTATGTACCTTGGTATTAACGGTAAGAATCAGAATAATAAAGGTAAATGGATAACTCTTGAAAAGAAGGATGGTGACGGAAATGTTACCGAGACAAAGAGAGTATCCAAGTTCCTTGTATTAAGCGGTTCAGGAACCGATACAAAGGTTATGAGAAGTGAACTCTTACCGGACTCACTTCCTGAGTTTGCTGATTATGGTGATTATACCGTACAGGGTTCAACTGACGCTTATGCATTACCTGCAGGTTCTACTTCAAAGCTTTACAATATTTCAGGAACTATAGTAGCAACTTCAATATATAATGCTAAGTATACCGTTCCTGATGCTATTCAGGTTGATGAAGCAACACTTGCAGATGTTGATGCAGGTACTGTTGACCTTGCAGCTTATGATTTTGTAATAATTGATGAAACTGCAACAGGAAATATTTCGGGAACGCTTTACAATAAGCTTGCAGGAGCTATGTACGCAAGTGTAAGTATGGTTTATCCTTCAGGTCTTGCTACCTCAACATCAACAACATCTAATACCGTAACCAATACTCAGGCATACAATTACCTTGAGTTATACTATATGGTTGCAACAACTGAGAACGTGGCAAGATATGACAATATAATGGTAACAAGCTCAAAAGAGCTTAACACCATTATGGCCGGCGGAGAGGCCGGTGCCGGTGCTATAGCTACCCTTATAAATAAGTCAACCTACAGAGGTATAGGTGGTAAGGGAAGCTCTTCAAATATGTATACCGTACTTGAGATTGAGCCATGTTACCCAATTGACGAAGCGTTGGCACAAAGACAGGGCGGAAAGTACTATACAATTCCTGCAAATGTCTTAAATGATGTTGATAAGGATACACTTTCAAGAGATGCTGATGGAAATATTGATGTAGAGTACTATGATTGGGAGATTTCAAAAAAGAAGATTTCCGATGCGGTAGGAGTTGATGCATCGAAGATTAATATAGTTCATATGTCAACAGAGGAGCTTGCTGCAAGCAAGGAACCAATCCTCGGAACCTATGACCTTATATATGTAGGCGGTAACAAGACTGCACTTAAGGAGCCTCAGAATTGGCGTAACTTAGCAGGTCTTATGAACTGGGGATATATGAGTACATCCGGTGCTACTCTTGAAAATTATAAATACTTCCCTATATACACTATGTATACACATAATGGTGATATGGTTGCTGTATCGGTTTCATCACTTGGATATTCAGGCGGTGATGTAAAGACAGGAAGTCCGGCAGCAGAGGTTTACCTTAACGGTAACTATCAGTCATCATTCTCATTACTTAACGGTAACGATATATCTTATGACAGATTGACAGAGCTTAACAATTATGTTGAAGCAGGAATGCCAGTAATCATCGAAGATGACGTAACAGAAGCTTATGAGGCAGTGCTTTCTGACGGATATCTTCAGAATTCAATCGATCCTGACTGTAATATGCGAAAGTTCCTTGATACCTGTTATGCAAGAAAAACCACAACGGGTTCAACCGCTCCGGCAACTACAGGCGGAGCTAAGAATACTGTATTATGGGGTATAAGTAATACTTCAAATGATGCAACCTTTACTGATTCAGACAAGGTTAACAATCTTGTTAAGGGCTCAACAACAAGACCTAAGCTTATAGTTACATCAATGCCTGTAACATATAATTATTATGATCAGAGCACCAGATTAAGCGAGGGTAAGCTTAACTTTACTTATCAGGTTGAGGGTTCAACTAAGTGGACCACAAAGCTTCTTGTGGATGATGATGGAGATTGTGTATTTGAAACAGAGATTACAAGTGATAACGGAGATATAACAATAACCGATTCAACAGTTAAATGTACTCTTTCGGATAAGTTCTTCGGCCCTATATACTGGAAGCTTGAAGTTACAGATACAGCTTCGGGTATGACAGCCTATACAACAGGTATATCATATATTAAGAACAGTACCGGTAAGAAGCAGACTGTAAGGGTTCTTCAGATTATGCCGGGTGAAGCAACTGTTGTAACAAATTGGGCAGGTTCAAAGATTGAATCTACTCACGGTGAGGGAGCGCAGGGTTCAAATGCACTTTACTTCTGTCCTATATGTCAGCAGGCATATCAGAGACTTGAGTATTATCCTCTTGCAAACAGTACCAGTCCGATTGACATAAGATATAGTGGAACCGGTGCTTATAACGAGAGTACCAATACAACTCCTTCTACCGGACATACCACAAGCAATGACCCATATCTCGGACAGCATGAGCATATCTTTGGTCTTCCAAAGTATGACAGTAATCTTACAATGGGAACAGGCTTTGGTTCAGATGCAACATATTATACAGGTGTTGATGACTGGTCAACTAACCTTGCAGATGATGTAGGAGATCTTTATGACTTCGATATAGATATCTTCTTAAGAGGTGAGTTTGAAGAGTATTCAAGAGAGATTGCGGCAGCTTATGATTTCTCAGGTATGACTGCTGCTCAAAAGACTGCAAAGATAAATGCATTCTCGATAGATGCTACAGATCCTGATTATGCAGAGTGGTCGGCACTTACAACCGATGACGCTAAGCTTAAGTTTATAACCAAGAGAGAATATCAGGATCTTGCAAACGGTGCATACCAGAATTATGTAAATGCTAAGGCTGATACCGAGACAGCCGTTCCGGCACTCAGAACAGCACTTCAGACAGCAATTAATGTTAACTCCGGCGGATACGCTGAAGATCTTAATATAGTATTGCAGACAGGAAGATATTCCGATATCTTTTCTGCAGTATCAAGCGGAGGAACATTTAGATATACTTATCCATGGAATACAGAACAGTTAGCTGTTGCAAATGCATATTTTGATTACAGAGATTTAAAAGAAATAGAGGTTAATTATCATAAGCAATATAAGGAATATAGCAGATTTGCTTATCCTGATAACTGGTTGCTCGGTTGCTATGATATGATAATTATCGGACCTTCAGATGACTTTGCGGGTGATGATATAACAGATCCGACAGCACTTGCCGATTTGATTGATTATATGGCAAATGACGGAAGCTTACTTCTGTTCCATGATACCTTAACAGCATCAAGAAATTCCGGTTCACATGTACTTACTTCAACCTTAAGAGACTACTTCGGTATGAACAGAAACAGAGGTCTTTCTCTTGGTTCGGGAGCTGCAACAGGTACGTATTATCTGCCTTATACATCATCAAATGAGGACAGATACTTTATGACAAACCTTTCATATAAGGCTAAAACCGATACTACAAGATATGCATCCTGGGTTAATGATATGAAGGCAGGCTTCAGCGGATTCTCAGGCGGAAGATATCTTACGGATGTTGTATATACAGACTCGTTTGCAACAACTGACTACGGTACAAACGGTGCAAGCGGCGGTTCCCCTTATAAGTACGGACAGCAGTACTGGGAGATTGCTACGACATATATGAAGAGTAGTAATGCTAACTTTGTTCCTAATTTAAAGGCAGCAAATCAGTACGGTACAGATAAGGCAAGCCAGAACAACGTGGGTATAGTAACCCAGTATCCGTTTACACTTAGTGATGAACTTAATATATCGCCTACACATGCACAGCATTATGCTCATGAGCTTGATGCCGCCGGCGGTGGCGGGGGCGATGATGCCCGGCATTATGCTCTTGAGCTTGATGCTACAAAGATGACGGTTTGGTATTCACTTGCAGGTGGTAACAACGGCGCATATAATGGTAAGTCGGCTTCGGCTTCATCAATGTATGCAGCATCAAGAAATGATGGTATGGATAACTACTTCATCTATTCTTACGGCAATGTTAATTACTGTGGTGCCGGACATTCAAAGGTAACCGGTGTCTACAAGGATAATAATGATGAGCGTAGACTTTATATCAATATAATTGTTAATTCAGTTAAGAATTCAGTTAATCAGCCTGGTATTACGGTTTACGATTACAAGACTGAGACAAAGAAGAAGAAGGACGGTACAGATTATATCATCGAGGTTAAGAACACTGATGATTGGCCTGAATTCAGCTTCAGTGCAACTGTAGATACAAGTGAGGCAGGAAATAAGCTTGAAAGAGTAAGAATTTACTACGATCTTGATTATCTGACCCACAACAGTGATGCGTATGTAAATGATGCATATCATATTCTTATAGCAGATATGACTAAGGATAAGGATGGCAATCCGCTTAAGTCAGGAACTATCTACGATGTAGGTAAGGAATTGGCTAAGCTGCAATTAAAGCCTGAGTATTTTGAAGCTTATAATCAGGAGTACACATACATCGTGATTGAGGTTACGGATTCAAAGGGTAATGTATCGCATCAGCGTATCAAGATTAAGCTGTTACCATACTTATTCGAGATGACTCAGAATGATATAAATATTGTTCTTGATAAGTATGACAAGGCTTAATTAACATAAGATTTTATTTAAAGATTTATAATAAGGGACGAGAGATATTCTCGTCCCTTGCTTTAATGAGAGGTTAATAAATTATGGAAAGAATTTATGCGTTAATGAAAAAATTCAGAATGGATGCGGTTATACTTACTGATGGATATAATATTCATTATCTTTCAGGCTACAGCGGACATACCGGTATGGTGCTTATTACAAAGGAACACAGGCGTATACTTACTGATTCGAGATATACGGAACAGGTTAGTATTGAAGCACCGGATTTTGAATGTGTGGATATAAAGTCGGAGGGATATACAAAGAGCATTAACAGACTATTGTGCGAAGAATATTTTTTGTGTGACGAGGAAATTGCTAATGATGAGAATGTGAATAAAGCTGTGGATAATCCGTGTAAAACCTGTGCAAATACAGTGTGTAAAGGAAATACTCTTCGCGTGGGATTTGAAAGTGAAGATATTTCGTATAAGCAGTATAAGCAGTTTTTGGATGAGCTTGACGATAAGATAGGTCTTATGCCTCTTTCTAACAGAATTAATGATTTAAGAAGAATTAAGTCTGATTCAGAGATTGAAAAAATAGCCATGGCAGAGCATATAGGCGATATGGCATTTGAATATGTTGTTAAGGAGCTTAAACCGGGAATGACAGAGGTGGAAGTGGCCCTTATGCTTGAAAACTTTATGAGAAGTCACGGTGCATCGGGACTAAGCTTTGACACTATAGCAGCATCAGGAAAGAATTCATCATTACCTCACGCCGTACCTACAGATAAGGTTATAGAAGAGGGAGATTTCCTTACTATGGATTTTGGTTGTATATACAAAGGATATTGTTCTGATATGACAAGAACCGTCTTTGTGGGAGACAGTCCTTTGGATAAGCAAAAACATGTTTATGAAACTGTATTGAAAGCTCAGCTTGAAGCATTAAAGTTAGTTAAGCCGGGAGCGGTATGCAGTGATGTTGATAAGTGTGCAAGGGATATAATAGCCGATGCCGGATATGGTGATTATTTCGGACACGGACTTGGTCACAGTGTCGGACTTTTTATCCATGAGGAACCGAGATTTTCACCTAAGTGTAAGGATGTCCTCGAACCGGGTATTGTCATTACCGTTGAACCGGGAATTTACATTCCGGGTGAATTCGGAGTCCGTATAGAAGACCTTGTAGTGGTAACCGAAGACGGTTACAGGAACCTTGCTTCGTCACCTAAGGAACTGATAACCATTTAAAAAATACATTGGATTTGGTTTTTATATCTTAATAGAGTTAAATAAATGAATATGACAAGGAGACGGCTTGCACTGACATATTTATGGTACACGCAAATCTCGCTAACGCTCACGATTTGCTTAGTACCAAAAATGTATCAGTGCAAGCCGTCTCCTTGTCATATTTTGATATATTATGCTCTTGATGAATATTCACCGGTTCTTGTGTCGATTCTTATCATATCACCCTGATTGATGAAGAGTGGTACATTAAGAGTTGCACCGGTTTCAACAGTACAAGGCTTTGTAGCACCTGTAGCTGTGTCTCCCTTTACACCCGGCTCACATTCTGTTACGAGTAAGTCAACTGAAATAGGTGGTTCAACTGCAAATACAGAACCGTTATGTGAAGCTATCTTACAGTTCTCATTTTCCTTAACAAACTTTAATGCATCTCCGATTACGTCAGCATTAATAGCTATCTGATCATAGGTTTCGCTGTCCATAAAATAATATAAATCGCCATCCTGATATAAGTACTGCATATCTTTTCTGTCGATATGTGCATTTTCAAACTTTTCAGTCGGACGGAAAGTTTTTTCTACAACACCGCCACTTTTTATATTCTTAAGCTTGGTTCTTACGAAAGCTGCGCCTTTACCCGGCTTAACATGCTGAAACTCGATTATCTGGTAGATATTACCTTCTAATTCGATTGTTATACCATTCTTAAAATCTCCTGCTGATACCATAATTTTCCTCCTTAAAATCACATATAGTTCATTCTAATATAAATGTCTTTATTTTTCAACTGTTTTTTATAAAACAAGCCTTTACAATGTAATATTTTTATGAGTTTTACATATATTTATCTAAAGGAGGTCGGAAAGTGAAAAAGGAAATTTTAAAGATTTTGTCGCCATCGATAAGATGTCTTTTAAATGATGTAAATATAGATTTCTCAAAGCTGATTGAAATAAGATTGAGAATAAACGAGCCAATCATATTTGTGTTTATTGACGGAGAATATTTTTTATGTGAAAAAAGAAATTTTACCAATAACAGAAAGCTTGCATACAGAGTAAATGCCGAAGATATCCGTTATGCGGTGGAAATGGTATCAAATTATTCACTTTATGCCTATGAGGATGATTTAAGACAAGGTTTTATAACCATATGCGGAGGACACAGGGTAGGTCTTATGGGACAGGCAGTTATGGATAACAGGAGTATAAAAAGCGTAAAGCATATTTCTTTCATTAACATAAGAATTGCTCATCAGATAAAGGGCTGTGCCAATCAGGTATTACCATATATTTACAGTGACGGAAGGGTTATGCATACACTTATTATTTCTCCGCCGGGCTGCGGTAAAACAACACTTTTAAGGGCTTTAAGAGGTGTTGAACATATTGATGACCCA
Source organism: uncultured Lachnospiraceae bacterium (assembly GCA_937915975.1). Classification (GTDB taxonomy): domain Bacteria; phylum Bacillota; class Clostridia; order Lachnospirales; family Lachnospiraceae; genus Coprococcus_C. The sequence goes on from CALGGL010000070.1 coordinate 17,587, forward strand.
CGGGCTGAAGGTGGATTACGGCAACCGGATCGGCAAGACGATCATATTCGCCAAGAGCCACACCCACGCCGAGAAGATCCTGGAGGTATTTGGGAAGGAATATCCCCAGCTGGCGGGCTACGCGAAGGTCATTGACAATTATATCAATTATGCCCAGAGTGCCATTGATGAATTTTCCGAGGCGGACAAGCTGCCTCAGGTCGCCATTTCCGTGGATATGCTCGACACCGGCATTGACGTGCCGGAAATCCTGAATCTGGGCTTTTTCAAGAAGGTCATGAGCAAGGCCAAGTTCTGGC
>CALGGL010000071.1 GCA_937915975.1 uncultured Lachnospiraceae bacterium
TTACGGCACACGCATCGACACCGATGTATTCCTTGTAGATGTGTTTTTCGTGAATTGCCTTGGTTACGAGTTCTCCGTATGGTGCAAGCATAAATCTTCCGAGCTCTGTAAATATACTTATGTCTCCGAGACCTGCAGGAACAAGTACCTCATCAAATGCCTTATGGACTCCTTCACCTATGGCAAGTATGTCATTTGGCTCCTTGTCAGGCGTATACGGAACACCTACACCGCCTGAAAGATTTATAAATGAAAGGCTTATGCCGGTCTTTTCCTTTATTTCCACAGCAACCTCAAATAATATCTTAGCAAGTGTCGGATAATAATCATTGGTAACTGTATTGCTTGCAAGAAATGCGTGAAGACCAAAACGTTTGGCACCTGCCTCCTTAAGCTTTGGATAAGCTTTAAGAAGCTGATCCTTGGTCATACCGTACTTTGCATCACCGGGATTATCCATTATTGTATTTGATATGGAGAAGGTTCCTCCCGGATTATATCTGCAGCATATAGTTTCAGGTACGCCGCAGGCATCATTTAAAAAGTCAATATGTGTGTAGTCATCAAGATTAATTATCGCACCAAGCTTGCTTGCCAGCTCGAACTCTTCCTTTGGCATATCATTTGATGAAAACATTATATTTTGTCCGGTTATACCAACCTTTTCCGACATCAAAAGCTCAGTATAGGATGAGCAGTCAGTTCCGCAGCCTTCCTCCTTAAGAATCTTAAGTATGGTTGGATTAGGAGTTGCCTTGACTGCAAAATATTCCTTATAACCCTTATTCCATGAAAATGCCTGATTGAGTCTTCTTGCATTTTCTCTGATACCCTTTTCGTCGTAGATGTGAAAAGGAGTCGGGTAGGTTTTAACTATTTTTTCTATCTGTTCTTTGGTAACAAACGGTTTTTTCATAACGTACCTCCCATAGTGCATTTTGTGATTTATATAATATAACATACTTTGTTGAAATGTAAAACAAAAATATGAGTTTAACCGTAATTCTGATTGCAATTCTTTATTTATGAGGCTATTATATTGTCAGAGACATTTGAATTTATGCTAAGCTTGAGAACAGTAAATGCAAGGATACGCCGTGATAGCTCTTACGGCTAATGCGGTTTCGGGATCAAGAGAAATATATATTTCGGAGGGCTTTGATGAATATCTTTCCAAACCTGTTTCGCAAGACAGACTTGAAAAGCTTATTATCACATTTCTGCCGGAGGAACTTTTAAAACAGACCGACAGTAAAAATAAAATAAAGGATACGGCAGATGCGGAAAGTACAAACGAACTGCCGGAGATTGAAGGAATAGACTGGCAATTCGCATTATCACATGTTCCGGATGCTGAGCTTATAAGAGAAACGGCGACAACGTTTTATGCTTCTATGGATTATGAAGAAATAATAGCGTATTTGAATATACTGGGAAATGCCATGTCTGATATGGATATCGATGAGGCTGATGAGACTATGAGAGAATTGCTCAGATACAGTTATCCTGAAAATATAATACAAGATATAGAGGAGTTAAAGACTGCCGTGGAAACCATAGATGATGTGCTTGCGGCGGATATTATAAATCGGCTTCTTGCGAAACTCCCTAAGTAATGATAAACTATTACATTATCAGGGAACGAAAGGGACAACAGAAGGAGACAATATGAATAGGCGAATTCTTTTGGTTGGCAAACTTAATACGGTTTTAAGAAACTAATGATTGTGGATGACATATTGCAGCGGTTTTAAAGCTTAATCCGGAGGGATATTTTTTAAAGCCTCTTGAAAGGGAAAAGGTTTTGAATGCCATAGAAAAGCGGCTTGCTGAGTAAGTATATACCAAAATATTTGAATATAGACAAAGGCTATGCCTGTATGATAAATTAAAGGTTAGACAAAAATCAGAATTGATTATAAATAAAGGCGGTTTTTACTGCCTGAATATGGGAGGATAAAGTTTAAATGAGCAAGATTATTTTGACCGGTGACAGACCTACCGGAAGACTTCATGTCGGACATTATGTTGGATCCTTGAGAAGAAGAGTTGAATTGCAGAACTCAGGAGAGTTTGACAAGATATTTATAATGATTGCCGATGCACAGGCTCTTACCGATAATGCGGATAACCCTGAAAAAATCAGACAAAATGTTATAGAGGTGGCGCTTGATTACTTATCGGTCGGACTTGATCCGGCAAAGTCAAATCTGTTTATACAGTCACAAATCTCCGAGCTAACCGAGCTTACATTTTTCTATATGAATCTTGTTACCGTATCAAGACTTCAGCGTAATCCTACGGTTAAGGCTGAGATTCAGATGCGTAATTTTGAAGCAAGCATACCTGTGGGATTTTTTACTTATCCTATAAGTCAGGCTTCGGATATAACCGCATTTAAGGCAACCACCGTTCCTGTGGGTGAAGATCAGCTTCCTATGCTTGAACAGACCAAGGAGATAGTCAGAAAGTTTAATTCCGTATATGGTGAAACTCTTGTTGAACCGGAGATTTTGCTTCCGGACAACGAAGCCTGCTTAAGACTTCCGGGTACCGACGGCAAGGCTAAGATGAGCAAGTCTTTGGGTAACTGTATCTATCTTTCGGATACTGAGGAGGATGTAAGAACAAAGGTAATGAGCATGTATACCGATCCTGATCATATAAAGATAACGGATCCGGGCAAGCTTGAGGGTAATACAGTATTTACCTACCTTGATGCATTTTCCAAGCCTGAGCATTTTGCTGAATTTTTACCGGATTATAATAATCTTGATGAATTAAAGGAACACTATCAGCGCGGAGGACTCGGAGACGTTAAGGTTAAGAAGTTCCTTAATAATGTACTTCAGGATGAGCTTGCACCTATAAGGGCAAGAAGAGCGGAATTTGAGAAGGATATTCCTGAGGTTTATAATATCTTAAAGAAAGGCTCGGATGTTGCCAGAGAAGCGGCTGCCGAGACTCTTGCCGAGGTAAAGCGTGCCATGAAGATAAATTATTTTGAGGACAGTGCATTAATAGAGGAACAATCAAGAAAGTATTCAAAATAGTTTATAGATGAACAGTCAGGAAAATATTCAGGACAGGTTAAAGATATGAACGAATATTTTGTTTTTGATAGAATAAGATGCAGCGTAGCTGATGAGAATGATATTGTTTTGCAGGGCTTTTGCAGCGAGAAATTATATCTTGCCGCAGATGCCCTGCAAATTGTGGTTTGTAAAAAGGATGGAAATAAAGAAATCATTTCCGCTAAAACAGAAATTTCCAAAGCGCCTTTGGATAAAAAGAATTTGTTCGGAAGTGGTAAAACGGTAAAGGCAATATCCTTAATTCTTGATGCAAAAAACTTAAAAAAGGATGATAAAATTACACTTTCATTTAAGGATGAACAGAGCAATAAAGATGTAGAGCTTTACACTTTTTCCGGTGAGGAGGCAGATCATTACAGCAGTAAGCTTAATTATTGTGTGGACTCAGTGGAAACGGACGGAAAAAATATACTTATCAAGGGTTGGGCTGTTGACTTTAACGAGATAAGCTTCAGAATGGTAAAAATCGAGCAGGGAAAAGAGGAAGAGATCCCCTTTTTTGTTAACCGATATACCCGTTCGGATGTTGCGGAATCTTTTGCGGAGCTTGATAACACAAAGGATATAGGATTTGTTATAAAGCTTGTAAATAATAAATTTAAAATGCGTCTTTATATAAGTGCCGGTGAAAGACGCGAGCAGTACAGGATAAACGGCTCCAAGGGCATAAGTAAGATACCGGCGGTAAATAAAGCAAAAAATATAATCAATAAAACCGTAATGAATACAAAAAACTACGGTTTGAAAAGTACCTGGCTTAAGATAAAGATAAGATTCAGGACCAGAGCTGCATTTGCTACAGCAAACTATAATTCCTGGATAAAAAAACGTATGCCTAAAAAGAAGGAATTGTTGAGGCAGGCACAGACAAAGTTTGATTACAATCCTTTATTCAGTATTCTTGTGCCTCTTTATGAAACGGATGAGTACTTTATTGATGAGCTGATAAAATCCGTGAAAAAGCAGACTTATAAAAACTGGGAGCTTTGCTTCTCGGACGGAAGTAGAAATCCCGAAAGACTTAAGAAAATAATTGCAGGCTACACAGGTAGTGATTCCAGAATAAAATATATATCAGAGAAAAAAGGCCCTCTCGGGATATCCGACAATACCAATCAGGCATACGGGCTTGCGACAGGCGATTATATTGTTTTGGGTGACCACGATGATTTATTTACACCGGATGCACTTTTTGAATGTGTAAAGGTG
>CALGGL010000072.1 GCA_937915975.1 uncultured Lachnospiraceae bacterium
GACTCTTATTCAACACAACAGAATACGAATGGGCATTGGAATGCCTATCATAATGGTTCATATTGGAGTGGTACAACTTCATATAACGGTTCATCAGCAGAGCAGACTAATGAAGTCAACGCAAGTAATATGAAAATTTGGAAGGTGGTAGAAGATGTATGAAATAATCAAAATTAAAGACGGAGTTATTGAAAGTCATTCAATTGTAAATAGAAATCTAAGAGAAAATGAAATTATCGTAAATAATTGGAGCGGAACTATTGGAGAGCCTTTAACATTCTATGATGAAAACTATAAACGCTATACAGATATAGAATTGATTAACAAGGGTTTAAAGGAAATTCCAAAAGGAATGAAGAGGGTGAAGAAAGCGGCGTTTTATATGATTCACTTACCGAAAGGTTTAATCAACTGGTCCCGCTTCCGTATATTTCTTCGGAAATCAGAAGGTGTATCCTTGGTGTGGATGAGATAGCTGATGATGCATCATCGAAGTTAAAGTCCATAAGAAGGAAAATTAAGCTTACCAATGATAAGCTTCATGAACAGCTTCTTAAGATAGTAAAAAATGATGCTTCAAAGGATAAGCTTCAGGACAGCATAATCACTATGAGAAACGGACGTTATTGTATACCTGTTAAGCAGGAGTACCGTTCACAGTTTCCGGGTATGATACATGACCGTTCGCAGTCAGGCTCTACACTTTTTATCGAGCCTATGGCAGTGGTTAATCTTAATAACGAGATAAAAGAGCTTGCCAACGAGGAATTAATAGAGATAGAGGAAATACTTGAGGGCTTAAGTAATATGGCGGCAGAGGCAGTCGAGGATATTAGGTTTGACCTTGATACCCTGGTTGACCTTGATTTTATATTTGCCAAGGCAAAGTTTGCCCGCTCATATAACGGAAGTCAGCCTGTATTTAATGAAGAGGGAATTATAGATATTAAACAGGGAAGACATCCGCTTTTGGAAAAGCACAGTGTTGTGCCTGTGGATATAAGACTGGGAGAGGATTATAATCTTCTTATAGTAACGGGACCGAATACGGGTGGTAAAACGGTTTCGCTTAAAACGCTGGGACTTTTTACGCTTATGGGACAGTCGGGATTGCATATACCTGCTATGGAGGGATCAAGACTGTCGGTTTTTGATGATGTATTTGCCGATATAGGTGACGAGCAGAGTATAGAACAGAGTTTGTCGACATTTTCTTCGCATATGAGCAATATTGTTTATATAGTCGCTCACGCAAAGGAAAACACGCTATGCCTTTTTGATGAGTTGGGAGGAGGAACGGACCCTGTAGAGGGTGCTGCACTTGCCATTGCCATACTTAATCATCTTAAGGAAATGGGAGCAAGATGTATGGCAACAACCCATTACAGTGAGCTTAAGACCTACGCTCTTTCGACAAACGGTGTGGAAAATGCTTCGTGTGAATTCGACGTAAAAACTCTTCAGCCAACATATAAGCTTATGATTGGCATACCCGGTAAATCCAACGCATTTGCCATATCAAAGAAGCTGGGGCTTCCCGATTATATAATTGATGCAGCTAAGACAAATGTTGACTCTGACAGTATAGATATGGAAAGTCTTATAGCTGACCTTGAAAAGAGTAAAAATGCCATAGAAGAAGACGAAAGGGCAATTGAGAAATATAAGAAGGAAGTCGAAGAACTTAAACAAAGTCTTGAGGAAAAAGAAAAAAATCTTAATGAGAAAAAGGCTGAAATTCTTGCGAAGGCAAGAGAAGAGGCATCGGATATAATAGAAGAAGCCAAGGAGCTTGCGGATAAGACAATACGTGATTATAACAAATGGCGTAACAATCCGGGAAAAGCGGATATGAAGCTTATGGAGGAAAAAAGAGGTAAGCTTCGTGATAAGCTTAAGAGCTATGATGGCGGTAAAAAGGAAAGACCGACAAGAACATCGCATCATAAGTCAAAGGATTTTCATATAGGTGATACGGTAGAGGTAATAAGCATGGATGCAAGAGGAACCATAACCTCACTTCCGGATGCAAACGGGGTTGCCGGTGTTAAGATGGGTATTCTTAATTCAAGGCTGCCTATAAGTGATCTCATAATTATTCCGGATGCCGAACCGAAAAACGAATATGCCAAGCGTGCCAAGGGAGGCAGTCCCGTTGCGGGAAAAGCGATGTTTATATCTCCTGAGATAAATGTTATGGGAAAAACTGTGGATGAAGCGGTTTCGGAAATAGACAAGTATCTTGATGATGCGGCACTTTCTCATCTTGAGAAGGTTACAATTATTCACGGTAAAGGAACCGGAGCTTTAAGAAACGGTATTCATCAGTTTCTAAAAAAGCACCCGCTTGTAAAATCCTTCAGATCGGGAGAATACGGAGAAGGAGAATACGGAGTAACCATAGTTGAGTTATAAATATATCAGGGAAAGGAATACATATGGATAAACAAAAAATATTGATAGTTGATGACGATGAAAATATCGCAGAGCTTATATCGTTATATCTTGCAAAGGAATTCTTTGAGACGGAGATTGCGTATAACGGACGGGATGCACTGGAGCTTGTAAAAACATTTAATCCGAACCTGGTACTTCTTGATATAATGCTTCCTGATATTGACGGATATGAGGTTTGTACTGAGATCAGAAAGACCTTGCAGATTCCGATAATTATGCTTTCCGCCAAGGGCGAGGTTTTTGATAAGGTTCTTGGACTTAAGCTGGGTGCGGATGATTATATGATTAAACCTTTTGACTCCAATGAGCTTGTGGCAAGAGTCAAGGCTGTATTAAGAAGATCAAGCTATGCACCTGACAGAAATAATCTTGCTGCAGAGACGGATCATAAGGGTGATTTTGTGGAGTACGACGGATTACTTGTTAATATAACAAACTATACCGTTATATTTGACGGAGTACAGGTGGAAATGCCTCCAAAGGAGCTTGAGCTTTTGTATTTCCTTGCAAGACATCCGAATCAGGTTTTTACAAGAGACCAGCTTTTGGATAAGCTATGGGGATATGATTTTGTAGGTGATTCAAGAACTGTAGATGTTCATATAAAAAGACTTAGAGAAAAGATACATGACGGAAGCAACTGGTCAATTACCACAGTATGGGGCAAGGGTTATAAATTTGAGGTGAGATAATAGTTGAAGCGTTCATTATTTGACAAAATCTTTTTAGGTTTTTTGTTCCTGTCAATAGCATTATTTATTTCGGTTGTTGTATATTCAACATATACAACAAGAAGAATAATGGTTAAGGAAAGGTCGGAGGTTTTGACCAATGAGGCACTTCTTATAGCCGATCAGACGGTTTCCGATTATATGCAGGGTAATATTACACACAGACAGCTTATAAAAAACCTTGAGTATTACAGTGAAACTCTTGCGGCGAGTATATGGATTGCCGATGACAAGGGAATTATTATTGCGTCATCGAGAGCTTCGACTCATCCTTCGGCTCCCAAAAATATTTTTTTCCTGAATCAGGATTTTGATATGATGACGGCACAGACCTTTTCGGGAGATTTTTACGGGCATTTTAATACGGATGTAGTTACTGTTGCAATTCCAATCAGGATAAATAATATTTCCGACGGTATGCTTTTTATGCATTCCACTGAGGAGGAATTGAGGGATCTTCAGGGAAATATTATTCAAGCAATTTATATTCCGTTTCTTGTAATGCTTGTTATTTCTTTTGCTGCACTCGGTCTTATATCGGGAAGAATTATGCGTCCTATTAAGAAGATCAATGCTGCGGCAGTCGAATATTCAACGGGTAATTTTGATGTTAAGCTGGATATTAAATCAGGGGATGAGATAGGGCAATTGGCGGCATCGCTTGAATATATGGCTTCCGAGCTCTCAAAGCTTGAGGAATACAGAAAGGACTTCATATCAAATATTTCACATGACTTCCGTTCGCCGCTTACTTCCATAAAGGGCTATGTTGAAGCGATTCAGGACGGAACCATACCTGTGGAAAAGCAGGACAGATATCTTAATATTATTGTTAATGAAACCAACAGACTGTCGAAGCTTACGACAGGGCTGCTGGAGCTCAATAAATTCGACTCATACGGTATATGGCTCGTGGCAAAGGATTTTGATGTACTTGATCTGGTAAGAATGGCTATGAATTCCTATGAGGGTAAATGTATAGAAAGAGGAATAAAAATCTGGCTTAACAATCATTGCGAGCATACTATGGTTCATGCCGATAAGACAAAGATTCAACAGGTTATATATAATCTTCTTGATAATGCAATTAAATTTACTCCGGAGGGAAAAAGTATTTATATTACCCTAACCGAAAAAAATGAAAAATTATTTATATCAATTAAGGATGAAGGCTGCGGAATTTCAAAGGAAGACCTTCAGAAAATATGGGTTCGATTCTATAAGGTCGATTCCTCCCGAGGAAAGGATAAACAGGGTACGGGACTCGGTCTTTCAATAACAAAAGAGATAATAAAGGCGCATAATGAAAATATTAATGTTGTCAGTACAGAGGGCGTCGGTACGGAATTTACTTTTTCACTTGCAAAATCGGTGATTGAAAAGGAAACCGGAAGTGAAGATTAATTATAGCAGAAAGGAAACGTTATGTATTTTATTGATGAATTAAGAGAAGGCGAAAATATCTCCGAGGTATATCTTTGCAAAAATAAAACCACGGCTACAACCAAGGCAGGAAAAACATATTATTCACTGATTCTTCAGGATAAATCAGGAGTAATTGATGCAAAGGTTTGGGAGCTTAATAATGCAATTGAGCATTTTGAAGTTATGGATTATATCAGAGTTGATGCTCAGGTATCTTCATTTAATAATTCACTTCAGCTTAATGTTAAGAGAATAAGAAAAGCAGATGAGGGTGAATATGATCCGACAGATTATCTGCCTTGCTCTGGGAAGGATATTGAGTCTATGTATAAGGAGCTTCTTGGAATAGTGGATACCGTTAAGGAAGAGCACTTAAACAGGCTTCTTAAGATTTTCTTTGTCGAGGATGAGGATTTTATCAAGCGCTTTAAAATTCATTCGGCGGCAAAGTCCATTCATCATGGATTTATCGGAGGACTGCTTGAACATTCCGTTTCCGTTGCAAGGCTTTGCATATATATAGCAGACAATTATCCGGTTATAAAAAGAGATTTACTTATTACTGCGGCACTTCTCCACGATATAGGCAAGGTCAATGAGCTTTCGGGTTTTCCTGAAAATGACTACACCGATGAGGGACAGTTGGTTGGACACATAGTTATGGGAGCTATGATGGTGGAGGAAAAGATCAAGACTATTGAAGGCTTTCCGGTTGTTCTCGGCAATGAGCTTAAGCATTGTATCCTTGCTCATCACGGAGAGCTTGAATTCGGTTCGCCGAAAAAGCCTTCACTTATAGAAGCACTTGCCCTCGCTCATGCCGACAATCTTGATGCAAAGCTTGAAACCTTTACAGAGCTTATCAATTCCAATAACGGTAAAAAGGAATGGATGGGCTACAATAAAATGTTTGATGCAAACGTACGCATAACCGATGAATTGTAAGAAATCGGTTATACTTCAACTATAATTAAATCCCAAGGGTTCAGCGTTACTGTTTCGCCTGAGGTTATCTGTGTGCCTTGTAAAAGATTTGTTCCGTTTTCACCGTCATAGTTAAAGCTTTGATTATCCGAGGAATAATTAAAGTAAAAGGTTATAAGCTTTCCGTCTTCGTTTATTCCTTCTTGCTTGATTATCGGAAGTGAAAGGGCGCTTAATTTGATGCCGGCTATCTTGCAAACCTTTTTAAGTATTGTTTTTAACACTTCCTTTTCGGTGTGGCATTCCTTTTCCTGG
>CALGGL010000073.1 GCA_937915975.1 uncultured Lachnospiraceae bacterium
ACTGGAGTTCAGACGTGTGCTCTTCCGATCTTATTACGAAAAAGACAAAATTGATGAAAAATTAGAAAAAGAGCAAAATCATTTTTTAACAAAAGTATATTTGCATATATTATCACAAGCAATTATTATATCATCAATGTTATTTATATCTTTTATTATTCCGATATTTAATACAATGATAATACAAAATAATTATATTTTCTATGCAATATTAATTATTTTATTAGTGACATTTATTAGACCATTAATATCAGACGCGATATTAAAAAATGCACCTCAGAATTATATTTATTTATTTATTTTTACTATTTGTTTTTCGTATATTTTATGTAAATTTGCTATTACAATTGATTTTTCTTTAATTAAAATAATCGCATTATTAAACGTTTTCGAAATATTATATTTAACAATTGAGTCATATATATCTAAAAAAGCTGAAAAGAATGAAACTGAAATTGCAAACACAGCAACGTTTATGGGTCTTTGTTTGTTATTCCTCGGTTCAATATATTGCTTCATATATAAAATAAGTATACTTCATCTTTCTTTAATTTTAATAATTTTAATAACAATAGGAGTATATATTATATATGATATGAATTTACAAAAAGAAGGTGCTGTGATTTAAAAAGAACAAATATTTATTGCATTACAAAACACAAAAAAGGGAGCCGTAAAGGCTCCTCTTTTTTACTATATGGTGCTTGAAACTACTCCTCTGAAATAACTCCCATAGGACAGGTTCCTGCACATGATCCACAAGAAATACAAGTATCCGGATCAATTACAAATGCGCCATCGCCTTCGCTAATAGCACCTACAGGACAAGCACCTGCACATGATCCGCAGCTTATACAACCTTCGTTAATAACAAATGCCATTTATGTATCCTCCTTTATGATTGTGTTCTTGATATAATTATCAGCTAAGATTATTTTAATCTATTTCCAAATATATATCAAGCTGTTTTTATAAAAATATTAAAAGAATTATTTAGCAAAAATGTTAATTAATTAAAATTTTTTTATAAAGTATTACTGTTTTGTCCTTTCGCGTAAAATTTAATCAAAAAATCGGCAACCGGCTTTGGCCAGAATTTTCTGTACATTTCGTAATCCTCAGGTGTTCTTCCGCTTCCCTCCCCGATAACATTGGAGGTTTCGGATTCCTCATGTACTCTGTGTCCCATAACAGGTTTGGAAATATAACAAAATTCGCCCTTAAGTTTGGAATATTTTTCCCATGCCTGCCAGTCAAGATCGGCCTTGTTTCCCACCTCAAAGGGTTCTTTTGGCAATCTGTCCCTGACATATGTAACCGAAGGACAGCAAATTGCACAGCCCAAAGAAAGAGTTCTTCTTCTCAAAAACTTACTTTTCCATGTAAATCTTGGAATAAGCGGCATAAGCATAAGCTTTTTTATCTTAAGCAGTCTGTTGCTGTAAACCTTTTTATTATCTCTTATTTCATAATATGTCGTATGCGCTATAATAGGATTTTTTGATTTATTGAAGGCTTCAATAACCAAAGCAAGATAATCCTTATCATAGATATCATCCTGATGTGCAATTGTAACAAGCTTTGTTTGTGCCTTTCCGTAGGCATAATTCCAATCCCCCGCAATATTGGGTTTTGCATCATTGACAAAAAGTTCAATATTGTACTTTTTCGACATTTCCTTTATAAAATCATTCGGAGTGGATGTCGCCATTATTATACGACTTTTTTTGTCTTGGGCAAGAAGTGATTTTATACACTTTTCAAGATAAGGACTTTCCTTGTACGCACAAATTGCAAAGGTATGATCGTTCTCACTGTACTTCATTTTTTTCCTCCAAGTCCTTTACTCTTTTTTCCAAAAGTGCCTGGGTTTGAGCCATAGCCCTTATTCTTTCACTTTGAAGCGACACAATTGATGTAAGAGACAATATAATTATTAAAAGGAAACATACTCCCAGGAAAAATACAACGTTAACCTCAGAATACACTCCGATAAGCTTTGCAAAGCTTCTGATTATATTAGGAAAAATCGCGCAAACCAAAAGAACAAGCCCTGTTAAAAACCAAACGAGCGAGTATTTTAAATTCATCTTTCCTTTTTTCATAAGAAAGCCAATTATCAGTAAATATATTAATACACCTATTAATAATATGACTCTGAACAAATTTGTCATCATAGGTTTTTACCTCCATTTTTTCCCGACTAATCTGTAAATCAATATTGCCAATGTTACCTTAATCATATAATAAACCGACTTTAACGGACTTATGGACGAAACTCCCGCAGTTCTTTGATTCATTATGACAGGAACCTCTTTAATTTTAAATCCGCTTACGCTTGCGGCAATAATTGATTCAGGTTCAGGATAATCCTGAGCATAGTTTACGGAAAAAAATTTGGTTACCTCTCTGGAAGTTGCTCTGAAGCCGCTTGTGGCATCCGTTATTTTTCCGCCTCCGCATATTCTTAATACAAATCCGAGCATATTGATACCGACTCTTCGCATAGATGATGTCTGAAAGCCTTCCTTATCAATAAACCTCGAACCGATTACCATATCTGCCCGACCTTCCTCTATAGGCTTGATGAGATCAGAGATATATTCCGCATTATGCTGTCCGTCACCGTCAAACTGCACAGCTATATCATATCCGTTCTGATAAGCGTATCTGTATCCTGTCTGGATACCTCCGCCTATGCCCAAATTAATCGGAAGAGATATATAATTAAACCCGTTCTCTTTACAAATCTTTTCGGTACTGTCCGTGGAACAGTCATTTATGATTACATAATCAACGTCAGGACACTTTTCTTTAAGAGTTGTGACTGTATTAACGATATTTTCCTCTTCGTTATATGCCGGTATTATCACCAGTACTTTCATAAGTAAACCTCTCATCATTTTAATATGTAAACAAATATCGGCACTCCCTGTTGCCGCCTAATACACTCCGTTAAATATTTCTATTGAACGGGATAAAATGCCCTGTGTAAGCGCTATTGCCGTACCATAATTGGTAAACGGACAACCCGCATCGGCAGCACATTTCATACGGTAATTCATCTCTCTTTCGTTTAGCATACATCCTCCGCAATGTATTATAAGCTTATACGAAGAAAGCTCCTCCGGGAACTCGTTTCCGGAAGAAAACTCAAATGTCAATTCCTTTCCGGTGTATTCCTTAAGCCACATAGGCAGCTTAACCGTTCCAATATCACCGCACTGTCTGTGATGTGTACAACCCTCGGATATAAGAATTCTGTCTTTGTCCTTTAACTCTTCTATGGCAAACGCTCCCTCGACCGCTGCCTTTAAAAAGCCTTTATATCTCGCCATAAGTATCGAAAAGGATGTAAGTGTAATATCTCTCGGCACATCCGCTGCAACCTTTTTGAATACCTGACTGTCAGTAATAACAAGACGGGGTTTTACATTGAGCTTATTAATTGTATCCGAAATTTCATTTTCCTTTATTACAACAGTAACCGCTCCCGCATCAAGCAAATCACGTATAGTCTGCTGCTGTGGCAGTATAAGCCTTCCCTTAGGTGCCGAAGCATCAATCGGGACAACCAGTATAACCACATCCCCCGAAGATACATAATCGGCAACAAGTCTTTTTTCCGGTTTTTCATCCGTCATAAAAGCTATTTTTTCCTTGAGCTGATCAATATTATTTTTATCCTTTGCACTGACAAGAATTGCATTTTCTTCCGAAGAAAGTCTGATCATATCCTTTACTTCCAGAAGATCACATTTATTATAAACCAAAATATAATTGATATTCTTTTTTCTGAATATATCAACCAGCTCGTAATCTGCAGCCGTCATCCCTACGGTTGCATCTACAACCAAAACAGCAACATCGGTTTTATTTAATACCTGCTTGGTCCTTTTAATCCTTAACTCACCGAGCTCGCCGTCATCATCAAAGCCGGGGGTATCTATAATAAGCACAGGTCCCATAGGCAGAAGTTCCATCGACTTTGTAACCGGATCGGTAGTAGTTCCCTTTATATCCGAAACAACCGAAAGCTCCTGTCCCGTAACAGCATTTACCACGCTGGATTTTCCCGCATTTCTGCGTCCGAAAAATCCTATATGTACTCTGTTAGCCGAAGGCGTATCATTCATACCCATAAGAGTCCCCCTATCTGCATTTTTGCAATTTTATACTTTATAAAACTACTCAACAACCTGAACCTTGATCATGTTGGTCTTTCCGCTTATACCAAGCGGAACTCCCGCTGTCATGACAACAGTATCATCCACATCAATAAGTCCAAGCTTTTTGCCTGCCATGATGGCATGGTCGAAAAGTTCAAATATCTCATTTTTTTCTTCTATCTTAACCGGATGAATTCCCCATGAAAGGTTAAGCTGTCTGCATACTCTTTCATCCGTGGAACCGGCAAGAATATCGCATGAAGGTCTGTATCTGCATATCATACGTGCCGATGTACCGGACTTAGTTACCGTAACTATTGCCTTGGCATTTAAATCCATCGCGGTTGTACAGGTTGCATGACATACAGCATCCGTTACATTCGGATTAAAAGGTCTGTCAAAGGAAAAGAATCTCTTTCTGTAATCTATATCACGCTCTGTTCTTTCGGCTATACGAACCATAGTTTTAAGCGCTTCAATCGGATATAGTCCCGCTGCGGTCTCACCCGAAAGCATAATTGCACTGGTTCCGTCATAAATCGAGTTGGCTACATCCGTAGTCTCCGCTCTTGTAGGTCTCGGATTTTTCATCATGGAATCAAGCATCTGTGTAGCTGTAATAACCTGCTTTCCTGCTTTATAGACTTTCTTAATAATCATCTTCTGAATAACAGGAACCTCTTCTCCCGGTATTTCAACACCCATGTCACCACGTGCAACCATTATTCCGTGAGATGCCGAGATTATCTCATCAATATTATCAACACCCTCGGCATTTTCTATCTTGGCTATAATATTTATGCCCTTTGCACCATTGTCATCAAGAAGATTTCTTATCTCCAGAACATCCCTTGCCGAGCGCACAAAAGAAGCCGCTATAAAGTCGACACCCTGTTTAATACCAAACATAATATCCGCCACATCTTTTTCACTCATATACGGCATATTAAGGTGTATTCCCGGTATATTTACTCCCTTATGATTCGATACAAAGCCTCCGTTTATTACATCGCAAACTATATCCTTGTCCTTTATTTCCTTTACCTTTAATTCTATAAGTCCGTCATCTATAAGAATTCTTCCGCCGACATCAATATCCTCATGCAGTCTGTCATAAGTGATTTTTGAAATGTGTCTGTCACCCATAACCTCTCGGGATGTAAGTGTAAACTCCTGTCCCGCTTCAAGAAAAACCTTTCCTTCCGCAAAATCTCCTGTCCTGACCTCAGGTCCCTTCGTATCTAAAAGTATGGCTATCGGCTTACCTGTTTCCTGCCTTATCTTCTTAACCATATCCATACGCTTCTTTTGTTCCTCATATGTACCGTGAGAGAAATTGAGTCTTGCAACATTCATACCCGAGTCAATCAACTCTCTTAAAACATCTTCATCATCCGTTGATGGTCCAAGCGTACATATAATCTTAGTCTTTCTCATAAAAAGTCTGCTCCTTTTATCTGTTTTTAATTTATTTTTAAGTCTGAAAATATACACATAATTTCAAAATGTACATACTTATAGTATAAGCATCTTATGTTCAAAAATCAATGTTAAAATGCGCATTTGGATAATCTCATTGACAAATATTAACAACACAATTAAAATTAAGGTTAATATATATTTATTGGCAATCAGGCAACAAAGAACAGGAGTTGTTTATGAGAAAACGCGTTAAAAACAGTATACTGATTATTATGGTTTTTGTTTTGTGTATGACATCGCTTACCGCATGCAGTAAAGATCCGAAGAATTTCACTTGCGGTAATCTTACCGTAACACTTAATAAAACCTTTAAGGAATCCTCACACAACGGTTTCGATTTATATGTTTCCAGTGATAACGTTATATTTTCCGTTGTTGAGGAAAGTGAAGAGAATCTTGAGTTTTCCGGATATACAATCTCAAATTTAAAGGGCTACTGCGAAGAGATACTGCTGCTTAACAACGTTTCATCAGACGAACTAAAGCAAAGAAATAATTACTATTATTTTATAAACAAAAAAACTATTTCAGGTGCATCATATACTTATGTTCATTGTATGTTTTACGGTTCAGGTTCTTATTGGATTTGTGAATTTGTCTGCAAAACCAAAAATTATGATAAATACAAAGACAGAATATTTAAATGGGCTGATTCCATAACAATTCAGTAATAATATTGAGAGGCGATTATTATGTATAAGGTAGATTTTAACAAACCATGCAAGGTGTATTTTATGGGAATCGGAGGCATAAGCATGAGCGGTCTGGCAGAAATTCTTCTGCAGCGCGGATTTACTGTATTCGGTTCGGATATAAAAAACTCAGATATCACGGATATGCTTAGTTCACTGGGAGCAACAATTAACATAGGACAGGTTAAGGAAAATATAACCGATGACATTGATTTTGCAGTTTACACTGCAGCTATAAGCAAGGATAACGAAGAGTACCTTGCTGCTGTTTCAATGAATATCCCTATGCTTACAAGAGCCCAGTTGCTCGGTCAGGTTATGAGCAATTATAAATACTCACTGGCAATAAGCGGAACGCACGGAAAAACAACAACCACATCAATGATGTCACATATACTTCTTGAAGCCGATACAGACCCTACAATATCAATCGGAGGTATGCTTGATGCAATCGGAGGAAATATCCGTGTCGGAAATTCCGAATACTTTGTTACGGAAGCGTGTGAATACACAAACAGCTATCATGCATTTAATCCTTATATCAGCATTATTTTAAATGTAGATGAGGATCACCTTGATTTCTTCAGCGGAATAGATGAAATAGTTGAATCATTTAAAACCTTTGCCGAGAAACTTCCGGATAACGGTCTGCTTGTAATAAACGGTGATATGGAGCATAAGGATAAAATAGTTTCAGAATTGAAATGCAATATTATTACATTCGGACTAAACCCTGAAAATGATTACAGTGCTAAGGATGTAAGCTTTGACGATGAAGGCCGTCCGACTTTCACATTGGTTAAAAACGGGGAAGCAAAGGAACGTATATCATTACATTCTACAGGTATTCATAATGTAATTAATGCTCTTTCGGCAATTGCCGTTTCCGAATTCCTTGGAATAGGCATGGAAATCATCAAAAAAGGTCTGCTGGCATGTACAAGTGCAAAAAGACGTTTTGAACATAAGGGCGTTACCGAAAACGGTGTTATAATAATCGATGATTACGCTCATCATCCGACGGAAATCGAGGCAACACTTAAGGCTGCTGCCAATACACCTCATAATGAATTATGGGTAGCCTTCCAACCTCACACCTATACCAGAACCTATGCTTTACTTGACAGATTTGCCGAGGCATTAAAGCTCTGTGACCATGTACTTGTGGCCGATATATATGCCGCCCGTGAAAAGGATACCGGTTTGGTATCATCAAAGGACCTTTGTGACAGGATAAATTCTATCGGTGGTCACGCAGAGCACTTTCATGACTTTTTGTCAATAGAAAATTTTGTTGAAAAAAATTGTAAAAAAAATGATTTGTTGATAACTATGGGTGCCGGAGACATTGATAAAGTTGGAATTTCACTCTTAAAAAAATAATTATCCACATTATCCACAAGCCTGACAGAAAAAAAAATATTCTGTCAGGCTTAATAATTTAGTTTACATAAAATAATAAGAATAATCGGTTTTTTCAGATATAATTTGTTGTCAAAATATTATGGTAACAACCTATCCACATTATCCACATTTTCCACAAATTTCATCTTTCCCATTTCAGAAATTATGTTCGGTTGCATTTTATTTTTGCTATGCTATAATTCAACTTGCATTAGCAAAGAGGAGAAGATTTGTAGCATGAAAACTATTACCATTTCAACCGAAAACAGCGAGACTTATTCTTCGATTTCAAACTTTTTCATAGACTACTATATGACAGATGCGAACGGAGAATTTGTTAAGGTGTACCTATATCTTGTAAGGCTTTTAAGCAATAGTCCCAAGATAAGTATTGCTGAAATTGCGGATCATTTTAATCTTACCGAAAAGGATATATGCCGGGCAATTAAATATTGGATATCAAGGGATGTTTTGAAGCTTAATTATGATGGCAGAGGCAAGTTAAACGGAATTGTTCTTCTACCGCTTCATAATCCTAACAGTGAGCTGGTAGAACAGGAAACAGACATCATATCAATATTACGTGATGATGACGAACCTAATGTTATTCCTATGCCGGAGATAAAGACAGAAAGCATAGAGCTTTCGGTTCCGTCAAAGGTAACTTTTTCAAAGGATGAAATCAACGAGCTGGAAAAAGATGAGGATTGGTCTGATATATTATATTTTGTTGAGACGATTTTCGGAAAACCCGTTTCATCAAAGGATCTCCAGACTTTACTCTATATATATGAATCTCTTGATTTCAATGTAGACTTATTTGAGTATCTTATAGAGTATTGTGCGACTATGGGTAAGAAAAATTGCAGATATATGGAGGCAGTTGCAATCGCCTGGTACAAGGACGGTATAAAGACAAAGCAGGATGCAAAAAAACAATCAAGTCTTACAACAGGCATTGCCAAAACAGTTTTTAAGGCACTCGGAATAAGGTCACGCGTACCTACAAGTATTGAGCTTGCATATATTACAACCTGGAATAAGGATTTCGGATTTTCAGAGGATATAATTAAAACGGCCTGTGAAAAAGCAATTGCAAGTAATCCGAATTCTGTTAATTTTGCATATATTAATGCTATCTTGGAAAACTGGAACAAAAACGGTGTATCAACACAGGATGATATTATAAGACTGGACAAGGAGTTTATTTCAAAGAAAAGCAGAAACAACAATTCATCTAAATCATCAAAAACGATAAACAACATTAATAATTTCCAGCAAACCAATCTTGATGATGAATTAGACGAAATGGAAAAGCTTTTTCTCAAAGAGGTTAATAAAAAATGACTTATCATCTACGACATTGTAAATGAAGTTATTGCTAATTTCCACCTCAGTACCGACAGAGAAGTGATCAGTGAAATTATACCAGAACTGCGGTTCAGTAAGGACAACGAGCATACCATGGTTCTCGTGACCAGGACGCCAGTTCTCGCCACGCCAGAAATCAATAAAGCCGTCAAAACGACACTTGTTGTGGGCGAAGTTGATGCCCCACACACCTGTCAACTGAACACTGGCATAAGCACGTGTGTATTCGTAACTCTTGAAATACTGCTTATACATCAACTGTACCGACCACGTCTTAGAGAAATCCTCGCTGTGTCCGTTGTAGGCGAAACCAGCCAACGCAGCCTGTTGGTAACTGCCAAAACGGTTCAGACCGCCATTGTACTCAATATGGGCAGCAATGGGAGACTGTTTGCCAAGGTTGAACTCACGAGAAATCTCGGCATAGGCACCCTCAATAAACTTACTGCTGAAGTCGATATCGACGAAGTAGAACCAAGAACCCCAGTTGTCGGCCTTGAACTGTTCGAGGGTCAGTGTCACATTTGCGCGACGGCCCTGATTGTCGTCCTGAGGTCCACCCAACTGTTCAGAATAGATGCTACGACCGAAGTCATAGTGCAACTGGATATTCTGTGCATACATGGTGAGACCCATCAGGGCCATCACACCAAAAAGAATCAGTTTTTTCATGTTTTTTTGCTTTAATGGTTATTTAATAATGTATAAATCATTCGGGCTGTTTGTTCGGGGGCACACTGATCGCCTAAGCGACGGCGCACTTCCGCATACCCGGAGAGCATGGCAGCACGGGCGGGACCTTGAAGGATCTTGTGGAGTTCCTGTCGGATATTCTCTACGCTGAAGGTGTCAGCCACCAACTCGCGTACCACCTCACGGTCGGCTACGAGATTCACTAAGGAAATATATTTCACTTTAATTACCAGCTTGCGCAGACGACCGATGAGCCAGGGCAACGGTGTCTCATAGCACACCACCTGCGGCACGTTGAAAAGCGCGGTCTCGAGGGTAGCGGTTCCGCTGGTAACGAGGGCGGCATGCGCCTCAGACAGCAATTGGTAGGTCTGGTTATAGACCACCTCTACCCCACTGTCTGCCACGAACTGACGATAATAGTCGGCTTCGATGGCAGGAGCCCCTGCAAGCACAATACGGTAGGTCTTCTCCAGACCCTTCACGGCAGCGAGCATCGCAGGCAGGTTGTCTTTGATCTCCTGTTTGCGCGAACCAGCGAGCAAGGCGATAACGGGTTGTGATACTGGCCCTTCGGCAGGCTCAGGGACCGTTAACGGTTGGTGAGCTTGTCGAACCAAAAATTCCTCCACCTCATTCTTCGTGGGATTACCCACATAATGGATGGGATAATGGTGTTTCTCCTCGAAGAAAGGTACCTCGAAAGGCAGGATTGAGAAGAGTTCATCCACATCACGACGGATCTGTTTGATGCGGTATTCCTTCCACGCCCAGATCTTCGGAGAGATATAGTAATACACGGGGCAGATGCCCTGTGCTTTCACATATTTGGCAATGCTGAGGTTGAAACCCGGGTAATCCACCATGATCACGACATCAGGACGCCAGGCGGCGATATCCTCCTTACATTGGCGCATGTTTCCTAAGATGGTACGCAGATGGAGCAACACGGGGACGAAACCAGATCGGAAGAGCACACG
>CALGGL010000074.1 GCA_937915975.1 uncultured Lachnospiraceae bacterium
CCGAGAGTTGCCGCATCGGCACCGTGTGCTCTTCTTGCACCGAACTCCATAACAATAGCACCCGTATCTCCTGCCGCACGGCATATTCTTGATGCCTTGGTTGCTATAAGCGATTGGAAATTAATAGTAAGCAAAAGCATGGTTTCCAAAAGCTGAGCCTCTATAACCGGAGCTGTTACCGTAACAAGAGGTGTATTTGGATAAACTATGGTTCCCTCAGGTACCGCATCTATACTTCCGGTGAATTTAAAATTCTTAAGATAATCCAGGAATTCCTCTGAAAACTCACCTTTCTTTCGAAGATATTCGATATCATCATCATTAAATTCAAGATTTTGTACATACTCTATAAGCTGTTCAAGTCCGGCTGAAACAACAAAACCGCCATTGTCAGGGTTGTTACGATAAAACATGTCAAATACAGCAATTCTGTCCTTATATCCCTTTTGAAAATATCCGTTGGACATCGTAAGCTCATAATAATCCATAAGCATCGTAAGGTTTCTCATCTTTTTAGTACCTCTCTTTCTATATCTGCCGGTATTTCGGCAAAAACACTCGCACCCTTTTCTATAAGAAATTCTCTGTCTCTAAAGCCCCACAAGCAGGTTATACACGGAAGCCCTGCACTTTCCGCGGTAGCCAAATCAACCTCGGAATCTCCTACATAAACAGCATTATCAACGCTGCTTTCCAATAGCTTTATCGCCTTAAAACAGGAATCCGGTTCAGGTTTCCTTTTTATATCGGGACTGTCTCCTATAGCTATATCTATAACATCACTGAAAAATTTTACTCTCAGTTGGTCGACTGCACTTTGAACCTTATTGGAAACAATAGCCATTTTAATTCCCCGGTTTTTCAGGTTATGCATAAGCTCAATAACTCCATCGTAAGGCCTCGTCTTGTCCTGATTATGAACATTATAATAATCCTTAAAAATATTAAATACCTTATCAAAGTCCTCTTTTGAAATTCCGTCGGGTACGGAAAGCTTCATAAGATTCTTTATTCCGTTTCCAAGGAATAACCTGATTTCACTTTTTTCTCTTAAAGGATAATTCATTTGAGAAAGTGCATAATTTACACTATCCGACAAGTCGTCAAGTGTATCCAAAAGTGTCCCGTCCAAATCAAATATCACAGTATTATAACTCATATTTTATCCCATCAATTTAATAATATATTACGTAATATTATTACAATCTATCAATTAATTAACGCCATCTCTTTATGATCTTATTAATCATAAATATCAGCTTGTCTGCATCGCACGCTTAGCACGCATACGAAGTGTAGGATCAAGTATCTTCTTTCTGATACGTATATGCTCCGGTGTAATCTCAAGAAGCTCGTCAGTATCAATAAAATCAAGTGCCTGCTCCAAGCTCAAAATCTTAGGCGGTGTAAGCTTAAGTGCCTCGTCCGAACCTGAAGCACGTGTATTGGTAAGCTGTTTTTTCTTACAAACATTTACCTCTATATCCTCGGTCTTTCCACACTGTCCGACTACCATGCCACCATATACCTTTTCACCCGGTCCGATAAAAAGTGTACCCCTTTCCTGTGCGTTGAAAAGTCCGTAGGTAATGGCCTCTCCTGCCTCAAAGGCAATAAGTGAGCCCTGACTTCTGTAGGACATATCACCCTTATACGGTTCATAGCCTTCAAATAATGTATTTATAATTCCATTACCCTTGGTGGCAGTAAGGAAATCACCTCTGAAACCGATAAGACCACGTGACGGAATCATAAATTCAAGTCTTGTGGTTCCGTTACCCGTCGGTGCCATACCCTGAAGCTCTCCCTTACGGTTATTGAGCATATTGATAACAGTACCGGAAAACTCATCAGGTACATCTATAACCGCAAGCTCAAAAGGCTCAAGCTTTTTGCCCTTTTCATCCTCTTTATAAATGACCTCAGCCTTACTTACCGCAAATTCATAGCCCTCTCTTCTCATATTTTCAATAAGAACAGAAAGATGAAGCTCGCCACGTCCCGAAACCTTGAAGCATTCAGTAGTATCGGTTTCCTCCACCCTAAGTGAAACATCTGTATTTAACTCTCTGAAAAGTCTGTCTCTTATATGCCTTGATGTTACAAATTTTCCTTCCTTACCGGCAAGAGGGGAATCATTTACCATAAAATTCATGGAAATGGTAGGCTCTGAAATCTTCTGGAATGGAATAGGCTGCGGGTTATCAACGGAGCAAAGCGTATCACCGATATGAATATCTGCTATACCCGATATGGCAACGATAGATCCGATTCCCGCCTCATCAACCTCTACACGGTCAAGTCCCTCAAACTCATAGAGCTTACCAATCTTGACCTTCTTGCATTTACTCTCATCATGGGCATTAACAAGAAGTACTTCCTGATTAAGCTTAAGACTTCCGTTATCCACCTTGCCTACACCAATTCTTCCCACATACTCATTATAATCAATAGTTGAGATAAGCACCTGGGTATCTGCATCCGGATCACCTGTGGGCGCCGGAATATAATCTATGATGGTCTCGAACAGGGGTGCCATATCTACTGCATCATCATCAAGGTTCTTCTTAGCCACACCATCCTTTGCAGAAGCATATACAAAGGGACAATCAAGCTGGTCATCATTAGCCTCTAAGTCAAGAAGAAGCTCCAACACTTCTTCCTCAACCTCTTCAACTCTTGCCTCAGGACGATCGATCTTATTAACACACACGATAACATGAAGGTTAAGTTCAAGTGCCTTCTTAAGCACAAACTTGGTCTGGGGCATTGCACCCTCAAACGCATCCACAACCAGGATTACTCCGTTAACCATCTTAAGTACACGCTCAACCTCACCACCGAAATCCGCATGTCCCGGAGTGTCTATAATATTGATCTTCGTTCCCTTATAATGTACCGCTGTATTCTTGGAAAGAATGGTGATTCCTCTCTCCCTCTCTATATCATTGGAGTCCATGACACGCTCTGCCACTTCCTGGTTCTCCCTGAATACTCCGCTTTGCTTTAAAAGCTCATCCACTAAGGTTGTCTTACCATGATCTACATGGGCTATGATCGCTACGTTACGAATGTCATCTCTTGAAATCTGCATAATTCTTCTTCCTTCTTAACATATTATTGCCTTTCCTTTGATTATCAGAAAGGTTATATTCCTCCGCTACGGTTCTCACATAACACACCATCATCAATATGTACATATGATAACCGTATAAAAATACAATATATTGTTGCTTCTCATACTTTTACACATGTACCCTAGTTTATCACAAAGAACATTACCTTTCAAGAATTTAAGAATAAATGAAAAGCGAAAAAATGCTGATATTTCATCGCATTTTCCCGCTTTTCTGGTTAATTTGACTAAAACCATAATCAGCGAAACTTTTCCTGAAATCTGGTCATATTTTATCGGGGCGATTTTCGTCCTCGTCGTGATTTTCCTTCCGCGCGGGCTTACGGGAATCTTTTCGGACACAAAAGAAAAAATCGTCCGCCAGCTAAAAATAATCAGAGAAAAGGAGGCTGCCGCATGAACAAAAACATCACGCCGGTCATCGAGATTCAGGACATTTCCGTGGTTTTCGATGGATTCAAGGCATTGAGCGAAGTGACGACGAACATAATGCCGAACAAAGTTCATTTTTTTATCGGACCGAACGGGGCTGGCAAAACGACTCTGCTCGACATCATCTGCGGAAAGACAAAACCCTCGAACGGGAAAATAGTTTACCACGGGGGAAGAGATGTGGGCTTACGAAAATACACGAACATGGATTTGACCAAAATGAGCGAGGCTGACATCGTGAATGAGGGAATCGGGCGGAAATTTCAGGCACCGTCCGTTTTTACGAGCCTTACGGTTCTGGAAAACATGGAGATTTCGCTCAAAGGTCAGAAAAATGTGATTTCTTCCCTGCTTTTCAAAATCGCCGAAAATCAGAAAAAGCGGATTGAGATGATTCTTGACTTTATCGGCTTGCTCGGAAAAAAGGAGGAAAAAGCCGCCTCGCTCTCGCACGGTCAGAAGCAGTGGCTTGAAATCGGAATGCTTCTCGTGCAAGAACCGAGCGTTCTTCTTCTCGATGAGCCTGTCGCCGGCATGGGAAAACCTGAAACAGAGAAAACAGGCGAAATCATCAAAAAAATCGCGAAGCAGTACGCGGTGGTCGTCGTTGAGCATGACATGGAATTCGTGCGCAAAGTCGCTGACACGGTGACGGTCATGCACGAGGGGAAAATTCTTGCGGAAGGAAATGCCGATTCGGTTCTTTCTGACGAAAAAGTGAAAGTCGTTTATCTCGGTCGCGGAAAATTCCACAAAAGCGGCGGGGCAGAAAAAGAAAAAGCGGGTGCATGAGGGGTGAAAAATGCTTGAAATAAAAAACTTAAGCGCGTATTACGGAGAAAGCAAAATCATTCCGTCTCTGACGATGAGCGTTCCGGACGGAGAAATAGTCTGCCTCGTCGGGCGGAACGGAGTCGGAAAAAGCACGACATTAAAAAGCATAATGGGCATGGTAAAAACGCCGAACGGAAGCATTTTGCTCGGCAACAAGGAAATCATCGGCAAAAAGACTTACGAGCGGGCTTCTCTTGGAATCGGATTCGTTCCGCAGGGACGGGAGATTTTCCCTCAGCTCACGGTTCAGGAGAATTTGGAGCTGGGCTTACAGTTGAACGGCGGAAAAGGAGAAACCGGAGAGGGCGCAGAAGGGAGAGAGACCGCGGAGGCCCTCCAGGCTGCCAAAGCCCG
>CALGGL010000075.1 GCA_937915975.1 uncultured Lachnospiraceae bacterium
AGTATCGTCGGTGAAGGTACCGAGGTTTACGGAACCATCGACAGCTCGGTTATCGGTTCGGGCGTATCCATAGGTAAGGGTGCGGTTGTTAAGAACTCCATTATTATGAATGGAGCTGTAATAGGAGACGGAGCGGTTATAGATAAGGCTATAATTGCTGAGGGTGTAGAAATCGGAGCTAACGCCCAGCTTGGTGTCGGTGAAGAGGTACCAAATGAATTTGCACCTCATATCTATTCATTCGGACTTGTAACAATAGGCGAGAATTCAATCATTCCTGCTAATGTTAAGATTGGTAAGAATGTTGCGATTTTCGGTGAGACAACAATTGATGAGTATCCGGACGGCTTACTTAAGAGCGGTTCGAGCATAATAAAGGTAGGTGAATAGAATGAGAGCTATAGGTATTATTTTAGCCGGCGGCGGCAGCAGCAGAATGGGAGATATGTCATCTAAGAGAGCTGTAGCAGCTATGCCGATTGTGGGAAGCTACAGAGCAATTGATTTTACTCTTTCCAATATGACAAATTCGCACATTCAGAAGGTTGCGGTATTTACACAGTATAATTCACGTTCATTAAATGAACACCTTAACTCGTCAAAGTGGTGGGATTTTGGTAGAAAACAGGGAGGCTTATATCTGTTTACTCCGACTATCACTGCAACAAACAGCTATTGGTACAGAGGTACTGCGGATGCACTGTATCAAAATATTAATTTCCTTAAGTCAGCTCACGAGCCTTATGTAGTAATTGCATCAGGTGACGGTATATACAAGCTTGATTATAATAAGGTTCTTGAGGATCATATTGCAACAGGCGCTGATATTACGATAGTTTGTAAGGATATTCCGGCAGGGGAAGACGATATCAACAGATTCGGTGTTGTTAAGCTTGCTGAGGATAACAGAGTTATAGACTTCGAAGAAAAACCTTTGGTTGCGGAAACCAATACGGCATCTATCGGTGTTTATGTTGTAAGAAGAAGACAGCTGATTGAACTTCTTGAGGCATGTGCTGCCGAAGGAAGAAGTGATTTTGTAAATGATATCCTTATAAGATATAAGAATGTTAAGAAGATATACGGCTATAAGCTTGAGTCATACTGGAGAAATATAGGAACGGTTGATTCATACTTTAAGACCAATATGGATTTCCTTAATAAGGACATAAGGGATTACTTCTTCAGACAGCATCCGGATGTATATTCCAAGGTTGAGGATCTTCCACCTGCCAAGTATAATGGGGAAGCTGTTGTTAATAACAGTCTTGTGGCAAGCGGATGTATCATAAACGGTACGGTTGAGGATTCGGTATTGTTTAAGAAGGTATATATTGGCAATAATTGTGTAATAAAGAACTCTATAATTCTTAATGATGTTCATATAGGTGATAACTGTTATATCGAGAATTGTATTGTGGAGAGTAGAGATACTTTGAGAGCCAATACGGTTCATACAGGTGATCCTGATGAGATAAAGGTCATCATAGAGAAGAATTTTAGATACGCTCTATAATGTAAGGCAATAAAAGGGGGATTAATATGCAGATTACAGACGTAAGAGTAAGAAAGGTTACAAAAGAAGGTAAGATGAGAGCCGTAGTATCGATAACGATTGATAATGAATTTGTTGTTCATGATATCAAGGTTATCGAAGGAGAAAAAGGTCTGTTTATAGCGATGCCAAGCCGCAAAGCTTCAGACGGAGAGTATAGAGATATAGCTCATCCGATTAACTCAGACACGAGAGACAAGATACAGAGTATTATACTTGAAAAGTATCAGGAAACTGCTTCTGAGACCGAAGAATAAAAGGTACATTTTAAGGGGCTGTCAAAGGGCAGCCCCTTTCTATTATCGTATGACAGGAGGAACAGGATGGAAGAAGAATACAGCGTGACAGTCACGGATCTCATTAATAAAATGAATCTTGTCAATCACACACCTGAGATTGATACGGATAAAATTCTTATTAAGGATCCGAATATGAACAGACCGGCTGTTCAGTTAGCAGGCTTTTTTGAGCATTTTGATGCTGCGAGAATACAGATATGCGGTAATGTAGAATATGCTTATATAGCCAATATGCATTCAAGGGAAGAAAACATCGAGATATTCGAGAAACTGTTCGCATATAAGATACCGTGTCTTATATTTTGCAGAAATCTTCAACCCTATGATTTTATCATTGAAGCCGGAAAAAAACATGGAATACCGATACTTACCGATAAGTCGGAAACTACATCGGAGTTTGTACATGAGGTCGTAAGATGGCTCCACGTTGAGCTGGCACCGCGTATATCCATACATGCTGTTCTGGTTGATGTATATGGTGAAGGTGTTCTCATAATGGGAGACAGCGGTATCGGTAAGAGCGAGGCGGCTCTGGAGCTTATAAGAAGAGGTCACAGACTTGTTTCCGACGATGTAGTCGAGATAAAGAAGGTAAGTGATGAGACTCTGGTCGGTACGGCACCCGACACCACAAGACATTTTATAGAGCTTAGAGGTATAGGTATTATAAATGTTAAAACCATGTTTGGAGTTGAATGTGTTAAGCAGACTCAGACCATTGATCTTGTGGTCAATCTTGAGGAGTGGGATAAGGAAGCCAATTATGACAGGCTCGGTCTTGAGGATCAGTATACCGAGTTTTTGGGCAATAAGGTTGTGAGTCATTCGATTCCTATAAGACCGGGACGTAATATCGCGATTATAGTTGAATCTGCAGCCGTAAATCACAGACAAAAGAAAATGGGATATAACGCAGCTCAGGAGCTTTATGATAGAGTAACGCAAAATATAGCACGTAATTCTCAAAATGTTTAACAGGAGGAAATGAAATGAAGAAGTATGTTTTTGGTGTGGATATAGGTGGAACTACAGTTAAGATAGGTCTTTTTACAAGTGAAGGAGAGCTTCTTGAAAAATGGGAAATAACCACCCGCGTTGACGGCGGTGGTAAGCATATACTCGGAGACATAGCCAGATCCATAGACGCAAAGATTGAGGAAAAATCCATAAATCGTGATGATGTTGCCGGAATCGGCATGGGTGTTCCGGGACCTGTAAAGAGTGACGGAACCGTACTTAAGTGTGTAAACTTAGGCTGGGGTATCTTTAATGTAGCAGATGAGATGAAGGAACGTACCGGATTTGAGGTTAAGGTTGGAAATGATGCCAATATGGCTGCATTCGGCGAAATGTGGCAGGGCGGTGGAAAAGGCTATAAGGATCTTGTAATGGTTACACTCGGTACCGGTGTCGGCGGAGGAATAATCATTGACGGTAAGATGCTCTCGGGTGTTAACGGAGCCGGCGGAGAGATAGGTCATATCCAGGTAAATGATCATGAGACAGAGGTTTGCGGCTGTGGAAGATGCGGATGCTTGGAGCAGTATACTTCTGCAACAGGTATAGTAAGAATGGCAAATATCAAGCTTAACAATACGGATGCACCTTCTTCACTCCGAAATGTTAAATATATATCTTCAAAGGCAATTTTTGACGCAGCTAAGGATGGAGATGAGCTAGCTTCCGGTCTTGTTGAGGAGCATGGCAGAATTCTCGGTAAGGCACTCGCACAGATAGCGTGTGTTGTGGACCCTGATATATTTGTAATCGGCGGTGGTGTTTCAAAGGCCGGAAATATAATCATTGAAAAGACTTCAAAGCATTTCCAGGAAAATGCATTCCATGCTTGTAAGAAGACTCAGTTTGCTCTGGCAACACTGGGTAATGATGCCGGAATTTATGGCGGAGCATATGCCATTCTTAACGAATAATTGTCATAAATGGTTAAAATGACGAACTAATACGTTTTTTTTGAAAGAAAATTGACATTTTTTCATATTGAATTAATCAGACCCATAATATATGATAAGTATATTGTGGGTTTGTTTTGTTTATCAGAGGTGAATAATGTCGGATATTTTTGAAAGTATAAGCTATGAAGCAAATGATTCTTTAAAAAAACATACAACCATGAGAGTGGGCGGTAATGCAAAATATATTTTTTTGCCAAAGGATGCCGCTGAGATAGAGGCTGTCATAGATTATTGTAAAGCAAATAATGAAAAATTTATAATAATCGGAAACGGAAGTAACATCATCTTTTCGGATGAAGGATACAACGGATTTGTAATAAAGCTCTTTAAAAATATGAGCAGACTTTCGCTGGAGGATGATTTAATAGTTGCCGAGGCAGGCTGCGTTCTGTCTAAGATAGCCAATTTCGCAAAGGATAATTCGCTTACCGGAATGGAGTTTGCAGCAGGAATTCCGGGAACCTTAGGCGGTGCGGTAGTTATGAAT
>CALGGL010000076.1 GCA_937915975.1 uncultured Lachnospiraceae bacterium
AATGGCGATTTGGTAAAGGCCATTCAAATGGCAACCAGATTGGCTGATGGGGATTATGCATTTGCCGTTTGGGACGGTGAAAATATTGCTCTTACAATTGATAACGAGACTGAGAACGGTACACTTAAGGATGGTGTCCTTACTATCGGAAGCGGTAATGAGCAGATGGTATTTAAGAAGTAATTTTAATAAATATCAGTTTTAAATTATCTAATGAGTAAGCAGGTTGATGTGATTTGCATTTACCTGCTTATTTTTTTGCCCGTGGTGTTAATTCGTGGTATAATACAAGTCGGGATTATAATCAAAGAAGAAATTCGGAAAACGGAAAAAATGATTAAGATTAAGAATCTTGAATTTGAATATTATGAACGTGATGAAGAGGAAAATCTCACAGATATGATAAATGCCATACGTGGGATTGATTTTGATGCAAAAAAAGGCGATTTTATAGCAGTTGCGGGAAGAAACGGTTCGGGTAAGAGTACATTTGCGAAGATTCTTAATTGCCTGCTAACACCGATTGACGGAACTGTGATTATAGGCGGGATAGATGCGATTAACGGCTCGGATGAAGATATTTTAAAAATCAGAAAAAAGGTCGGTATGGTTTTTCAGAATCCCGATGATCAGATAATCGGAAGTGTAGTGTCTGAGGATGTTGCATTTGGTGCGGAAAATATAGGTGTTCCGGGTAGTGAACTTTGGGAGAGAGTCTTTGATTCTTTGGAAAAGTCCGGGCTTGGTGTAAAATTTGCAGATAAGAAGATTAATGAACTTAGCGGAGGAGAAAAGCAAAAGGTTGCCATAGCCGGTGTTCTTGCCATGAAGCCTTCCTGTATTGTACTTGATGAGGCAACAAGTATGCTGGATAACAAATCCCGACTTGAGATATTGAATGCTATAAAGGATTTAAATGAGAAGCTTGGAATTACCATAATAATGATTACGCATAATATGGATGAGCTTTTGCTTGCGGATTATATTTATATAATGAATATGGGAAAGCTCGTGCTAAGAGGCAGACGTGAGACAGTATTTGCAAAGAAGGATGAGCTATGTAAAGCAGGACTTGAATGTCCCGTTATAGTTGATATAAAGGATGCATTATATGATCAAAATGTAATAAGAGACAGAAGTATATTTGATTTGGATTCTCTTGCGGAAAGGATAAAAAAAGAGCACCCGAAAAGCTTTACACTTGATGTTCGGATGCAGGCAAATATTAAATCAAAAAAGAAGATAAACCCGGGCAATGCGGTTTTATTTAATCATGTTGATTTTTCCTACGGAAAAAAACAGATTTTAAAGGATGTTTCCTTCGGAGTTGCAAAGGGAGAGTATGTTGTGATTATCGGAAGTACCGGAGCAGGTAAATCCACTTTACTCGGGCTTATACCGGCACTTGTCAGGTCAAAGCCCGGGACGGTTTATGTGGATGGTGCGGATGTTATGGATAAATCCACCGATTTAAAGGAAGTAAGAAGTAAAATAGGATATGTTTTTCAGTATCCGGAGCAGCAGCTTTTTGCAAAAAATGTGTATGAGGACGTTGTTTTCGGACCGAGAAATACCGGTGTAACAGAGGTAGAAGCCGAAAAGCGTGCCTATGAGGCAATTAAGCTGGTTGGTCTTTCGGATGAAATATATGATATGCCTATAAGTAAGCTTTCGGGCGGCGAAAAAAGAAGAGTAGCGCTTGCGGGCGTGCTTGCTATGAAACCGGAGTATCTGATACTTGATGAGCCTTTATCCGGGCTTGATCCCGAAGGAAAAAAACAGATGCTTGATATCATAGATGCATTACATAAGGATGCAGGTATAACCATTATAATGGTAAGTCATGATATAGAAAGTGTTGCGGGTTATGCAGACAGACTGGTTGTTTTAGAGGCCGGAGAGCTTTTATCCGACGGAGAGCCGTGTCAGGTATTTTATGATATGTTTTTAAAGGATAAACAAGGAAAAATTCATCTTCCCGTAATTATGCAGCTTTTGACAAGACTAAGAGAAAAAGGACTTGATGTGGATTGCCTGACAATAGATAACAATGTGGGAATATATAATATTATTCGTGCCTTAGGCATTGACATGAAAGGTTAGGTGGCTATGCTTAAGGATATTACCATAGGACAATATTACAGTGAAAAATCGGTTATTCACAGTCTTGATGCAAGAGTAAAAATAAGATTTGTTCTTATATTTATTATTCTTTCATTGCTTGACAGGAATATTATGCTTTTTGTTCTCTTGTCGGTTGTTTTTATGTTGACTCTTATTATGTCAAAGGTTCCGGTGAGACATATGCTCAGAGGTATGAGTGGTATAATTATTTTTATTTTGATATGTTCAATGATAAATTTATTTACCACTTATGGTGAGACTATGATAAAAATAGGTGCAGTGAGTATAACCTATGAAGGCTTATTAAAGACGATATTTATTTTTTGGAGAATGTTGTTAATCATATTTATGTCATCTCTTTTGATGTACACAACTACACCAACCGAGTTGACCGACGGGTTGGAGAAATGCTTTGCTCTTAAAGGAAATGTTGCTATGGGCATAACAATTGCTCTTAGATTTATTCCGGTTTTGATGGAAGAACTTGACAGAATTATGAAAGCACAGGAAATGCGAGGAGCACAGTTTAAGAAGGGTGGACCGATAAGGAGAATAAAGAGCCTTGGAACGGTTATTATCCCGTTGTTCCAGAATTCTGTTGACAGAGCAAAAAATCTTGCAGATGCCATGGATGCAAGATGCTATGTAGGAGGAAAAAAGAGGACAAAGCTGAAGCCGCTTAAGTATCAAACTACAGATTATATAACATATGTAATTTTGCTTATATTGATAATAGTAGGAATATATTTTATAATTAAATTCTGAATAATTCAGAAAAGCTGATACAGCGATTTGATATGGTATAGATTATTAATTAAAGAAATAGTATAAAGAGTTTTGGTGAATTGATATATGATGAGAGTAAAATTAATAATTGCCTATGACGGTACGAATTACTGTGGTTGGCAGATACAGGACAACGGAATAACAATTGAAGAAATTCTAAATAAAAAGCTTTCAGAGCTTTTGAGTGAGGACATAAAGATTATAGGAGCAAGCCGTACCGATTCGGGAGTTCACGCTATGGGTAATGTAGCGGTATTCGATACCGATACGAGAATACCTGCAGAAAAGATATCCTTTGCATTAAACCAAAGGCTTCCGGATGATATAAGAATCAGGAATTCCTGTCAGGTGGCGGATGATTTCCATCCGAGATTTTGTGACACCATAAAGACCTATGAATATAAGATTTGGAATGACAGATTTCCAAATCCTATGGTTAGGCTTTATTCCAAATTCGTCTATTATAATATTGACCTTGATAAGATGCAGGAGGCTGCAAATTATCTCATAGGTGAGCATGATTTTAAATCTTTCTGTACGCCGAGAACACAGGTTGAAAGTACTGTAAGAACGGTAACGGATATACATTTTTCCAAAGATGGCAATATGATTACCATGACCATAAAGGGAACAGGATTTTTATACAATATGGTACGTATAATCATGGGAACTCTTCTAAAGTGCGGTATGGGGATGTATGAACCGGAGCATGTAAAGGAGATTCTTGAAGCCTGTGACAGAGCAAAGGCAGGACCTAAGTCCGAGGCCTGCGGACTTACCCTTGTAGGGATTGAATATCTATAATTAATATAATTATAAAAGCAGCTTCTGTAATGCAATCTGCATTGTCAAAGCTGCTTTGTTTATATGGAGATGTTAGGAACTATATGTTTATACCAGTAGTATCACAAGCAGCATCCATATATAGCATATGGTTTTAGGGATCATAAGCATACCAAGCTTTGGCTTTTCTCTTCCCCATATGGCTACAGGAAGATAAAAGGCGAAGCTTAAAAAGACACTTATGAATAATTGAATATAAAATGATTTAGAATATATGGTTGTTATACCGGCAGCCTTAATTAAAAGTATAATCATTAGAATACCGATTATGGCAAAGGGTACATTTCGTATAATTGCCCATATTTTGCTGCCCTCTTTTTTAAACCAGTTATTTTGAGGGAAGAAGCATAGGAGGATTCTGATTATTGCAAGAATTATTATGGCTCGCTCGATTTCATAATTTATTTCATAATTGACATCACCCGTAACGATTGTGTCGCACATAACTACCATAACAATATAGTATATTGTCATGGAAATTGATGAGATAAGATTGCCGGCACCTAAAAATATTTCCTGATGTTTTAAGCTCCCTTTAAAATTTACTATAATTCTCGGGATAAGATGAAAGGCGTCTCCGCAGCCGAGAATCAGTGCCATCATCATTCCGAGCCCGTATCTGTATTTTGCTGTATCGGAAGAAGCATTTACTCCTTTATTCCATAATATAATAACAGCTGTAAAAACAAATATAAGATAAAAGATGCAAAAAAATCCTTCGCCAAGTCTTGCACCGATGGGTTTTGAATTTTCGTTTGTATTGGATGTGCTCATAGTTTTTCCTTTCGATTTTTATTATTTTAATTTGAATTTTGTTCTGTTAGATATGATATCCGTATTTTTATTATATTACAAATATTAGAAATAAACGAAACAAAATCTGAATTTATTTTTAAATCTATTTTTGTATCAAAAAATTTCAAATCTATTTTAAATTCTTCATTTTCTTCATTTTTTATAGATCGGAAGAGCACACGTCTGAACTCCAGTCACGATCAGATCTCGTA
>CALGGL010000077.1 GCA_937915975.1 uncultured Lachnospiraceae bacterium
GACACTATACGGCTGGCAGGGAAATCCCCCAACGAGGAGATCAAAGTCTTTAAGTCCTCCGACGTCAATATCTCTGATATTTTCATAGAAATCCTCACCCCCTGTATCATATAGTGTACGGTAGGCTTTCTGTGCGAATTTATCGATTTCGCACCATCCGACAAATTCATAGCCTCCGGCTTTTTCAAGTCCGGAGCGAAATCCGCCGATGCCTGCAAATGCATCAAAAACTCTGATGATAGCCCGTCACACCCCTCTCAGAAATGTTTTCAAAATTCAGTTCTTCCGAGACGATACTCCAGTCGG
Source organism: uncultured Lachnospiraceae bacterium (assembly GCA_937915975.1). GTDB lineage: Bacteria > Bacillota > Clostridia > Lachnospirales > Lachnospiraceae > Coprococcus_C. Next base: position 307 of record CALGGL010000077.1, read on the forward strand.
AGTCGTCCCAGAGATTTACCCAGATTCTGCCGAATTTCTTTGCCCGGATTCTGGTCAGCCGGAGTTCTCTGCCGTAACCGCTTCGGCACTGGTCTTTCCACCATTCTGTGAGAAGCTTTTTTTCTCCGGAGGTCAGCGGCTCGGTACAGGAACAGGTCAGGACTGCGGTCAGTCTGCCGTTTCTGATTTCAGCATCCGGAACTACCGACAGCATTTTTCGCTGAATACTGTCATTTCTGCGGTAACACAGCCTGTTTTTCCGCATTCCCTTTGAAACGGCATCCCGGCAAAGCACCTTTTCGGAATGCGTCAGTCTGCGGTAATCTTCACCGAGCATCCACGGCGGTTCATACGGCATTTCGCATTCAATCTGCACCGGACTGTAAAATTTTATCTCATATTTTTCCAATACTGTATCCCCCTTACATTGAAATATCGCTGATTTCCGGGTTTTCTTCCGGCATCTCGTCACAGGCTTCCTGCATTTTTGCCCTGTACACAGCCTGATTCAGAAACTTCATATCAAGATGATTTTCATGATAGCCCTGAGCAATCACACGCTGATATCCAAGCCCCGGACTGCAAATCTGACCGCCGTTCATGACATAAGCCATTCCGGTGATTTTTTCGCCGTTCAGGTCAATTTCATATTCTTCCTTGCGGTACATGAGTGGAAAGCCTTCGTATCTGTCCAGATTTTTCTCATCCTGCGGTGAAATTTTCCATATCAGAACCGGAACGGCAGAGCCTTTTTTCGGAACAACCGTTGCCACGCTGCGGAACTCCAGTTCATAATCTTTCAGCATTGCCGTGCCGAGTATTTCCGCATCCGGACAGCGGCGTTTCATCTGTGACAGATTCAGATTGCTTCCGTAGGCGATATAAATTTTCTTTTCCTTTGTCTTTTTTTGAACAATAAGATTAATCGTTGCATTTATCGCAAGAAAGATAATCCATGCAAAAACAACATAATAACCTGTTACATTTTTATAATCATCATCTTTAAATTCAAATACAAGTTCATGAAAATTGTTAGTGAGTACAAGAATTAAGAGTGCAAAAGAAACAGCTATAACAAAATATGAAAGCTTTTTATTATATCTACCGGTAAGATATCTGCTTAACAGATAATATATAGTTGGGATTAATATCATAGAAACATAATAAAGATACCAGATGAAATATGCATCGTTATACATACGTACCAGTCTTGCCATAATCCAAAACACAAGCAGTCCTCCTATGGCAAGTACATATGTCTTTGTCTTTTTATCGAAAATCTTATGGCTAAGTCTTATGGTCCATGCCGAAAACAATATAAGACTTAATATTATAATTATATCCTTTATTTCAATCTTGAATATATCCATAGAAAACTCCTACATATTCGTTAAGCTATTACATCTTCGACACGACTAAGCTCATACTTCGTTCCTTGTTTTCGTTAAGTTTACATCAGCCATAAAAAGTTATCATCAGAATTTATAAAATCCACATTGTTTATAAAGATTATATCACTTATACCCTCCTCGTGGGCAAGCTCGCTTACGGTCTTTTCGTGATAGTATCTTAAATCCACCACAATTATCTCCTCATAATTATCAGCAAGCAAAGGAAGCAGACTGTGGGCGTAGGAATCCTTGACAACAATTACTCTGTTAGAAGAGGTTGTGTCATCATACGAATTATTCTTTATCCTGATAATCGCATGATTACCGTCAAGGTACACCTGATACTTATCCTTTATATCAAGCTTTTCGTAATTATAAAGACTGTCCTGCTTAAATCCCTTGTCGATATAATCAACCGTATAGCTGTTTTTTTCATTTACATATAAGATAATCTCATCGGTATCGGCATTAAATACCGGTGCATCCGAATAAAGCGTACCAAGGAAATCCTCACTTGCCACTTCTATCTTATAGTTATCTTTCTCAACCGGTTCCCTGCCAAGAGCCTCACAAAGCTTCTTATATCCGATATAAGCACCGTTCATAGTCCAGTGATGATCAGTCTTGTAATATATATATTCATCCTTTGCACTAACAAGCTCATCTGACACATCCACAAAATTGATCTTATCGGTTACATTTTCCTTTATATGCCCGATGGTAGCTGCCTGACTGTCTACATCGGCGTATGAAGGCAGACTATCCTCATATACATAGCAGGCATTCGGCACCATAAGCCAGGTTATGTTAAAGTCCGGATTTGCCTCGGCAAACTCATCGACAAAGCCGACATTTCTGTCTATCTGAACTGTATCTTCCTTATAATCCCTTATGTATCTTCCATCAGCAAAGTAGATATTGTTTACATAGGTCTGATTGAGTGCTTTGTTTTCTGTCACCTTAAGCTTAACCAGAAAATCCTTAAATATAATCTGGTCACTCATATATTCTTCAAAGCCGTCCGAAAAATCACCTGAAAATACGGACTTCGTACTAACTTCCGGAAACTGCGCGAGATTACGGTTTTCCATATCAGAAAAAATCCTGTCCTTTGCAATTATTGAACCAACTGCAAATACAAGAATGTAAAGTATGAAAATTGTAACCGTTATCCTGTTTCTCATAATTTAATTCCTCTTACAATCTCTAAAGTCTCATAACAGATAAAAACTTTTAATCGATAAGTATTCACTCTCATTAAAATCTTTAAAATCTCGAAATAGTTAATAACTTTTAATCAATAAACATTTGCCCTCAATTTTTTAAAACCTGAAATATAAAAACGGATTAAAGGCTTCGCTTGCCAGAAATGCTGTCGACATAAGCAAAACAAAAAGTAAAAATACCGCTTCTATAATGCCTGCAGCAAGACCTCTTCTTTCAACGTTTTTAACTACGTTGTTCTTGCCTGACTCCTCGTTTATGCTTGACTTATCACCGGCATCTTCCTCTTTGCTCTTTCCCTCAAGCTTGGCTATAAGCTTCCCTGCAAGCTCCCTCGGATACGGAGTAGCCGCTACAAAGGCAATTAACAAAAACAATCCGTAAGAAAGCAAAATATATACAGTATAGTAATTGGTAAATGAAAGACTTTCGAATCCGAACATATTT
>CALGGL010000078.1 GCA_937915975.1 uncultured Lachnospiraceae bacterium
CCCTACACGACGCTCTTCCGATCTCATATATTTTTGATGCGGTAACAAGTTCCGAAAAATTTTTTATATCTTCGACTCCGCTTCTTTCCGAAAAATCCTCAAGCAAATCCTCTATCCTTTTATTACACTCAAGCCCGTGAAGAATTATTTTTATCTCATCTGTTATGTATTTATATATCTCCCGGGTTTTTGTTAAATCCTGATAGGTTTTGTAGAACGCTCTTTCCAATGAATACCCTGCATTGAGATTGCCTGACAGTGCTATAAGCATTTCCTTAAATTCCTTTGATAACTGTTTCTTTTTCAATGCAGCACAGGCCTTTATATCATTTTTCCAAAGAAAAAATCCGAACGGAAGCAGTAACAATCCGCGGGCAAAGCTTCCGAAAAACAGATAACCCACAAGCCCACCGATTGATATAATTTTGATAATTTCCTTTAATATCATATTTTTATCAGGTTTGTATTTCCTGTAATCCATCACACTTCTCCTTATAAATGTCATATAGCCCCGCATTTATTAATTTATCCGTATTGAACAAATCATTTACTTTCATAAGCGTACCTTTAACTCTTTTTTTTACCTCTCCTACCTCGACAAATTCATATAATTTACTAAGTTCAATTTCACCCATATTTACCCTCTTTACCTCACTTATCTCTAAAACTTTTCTGCTTTTATCCCGCAGTCTTCCCAGATGAATAATAATATCCAGCGCTGAAGCTATCTGCATCCTTACGGCACCAAGCGGAATATCCATACCCATAAGAACCATAGTTTCAAGCCTTGACAGCATATCCTTACTTGAGTTTGCATGACCGGTTGACAATGAACCGTCATGACCTGTATTCATAGCCTGAAGCATATCTATTGCTGCCGCATCACGTACCTCACCCACAATAATTCTATCCGGCCTCATCCTAAGACTTGTTTTAATCAAATCCCTTACCGTTATTTCATTTGTTCCTTCAACATTGGCATTTCTTGCCTCGAGCCTTATAAGATTGGGAATTTCCTTTATCTGAAGCTCTGCCGCATCTTCGATTGTTATTATCCTTTCATCCTTTGGAATAAATGCTGACAGAGCATTCAGAAATGTTGTCTTGCCCGAGCCTGTACCGCCTGATATAAAAATATTATATTTTGCCTTAACAAGAAGCTTCAGCAGCTCCGAAGTTTTTTCATCAAGTGCTTCCAATTCCACCAGCTTGTCCAAGGTCATAACTTCCTTTGGAAATTTTCTTATGGTAATCACAGAACCGCTCAAAGATGCCGGATACAAAACCATATTTACTCTGGAACCATCCTTAAGTCTTGCATCAACGATAGGACTGGCTTCATTAATTCTTCTGTTACAGTCAGCTACTATCTGCTGAACAACCGAATTAAGCTTTTCCTCTGACTCAAAGTTCTTTCCTGCCGGCTTTAGTTTTCCGTTTTTCTCGAGAAAAATATTGTTGTATCCGTTTACCATTATCTCCGTAATACTGTCATCCTCAATATATTCCGTCAAAACATCCAGTCTCCTGAATGAATTAAACAGCTCCGTTCGAAGCTGCACCTTTTCTTTCAGCGGCAAATAGCCGCTCCTTGCCTCCTCCAGAATACATCTGTCTATTATTTTCCCGATATCCTCGTCTGTTGCCTCAACACTCAAATCAATTTCGGACATAATCCTATCTTTTAATCTTTGTTTTATTCCTACCTCCATTTTTCACATGCCGCTTTGAATAATAAAATCCTTCATAGCCCGACTGCCAAAGTCCACCCTCGGAACCTCAACATAATTCACCTTTTTTTCAAGCTCTGCATACCTTTTTTCCGACATAATATTTTTAAATAAATCAAGCTTATTAACTGAGTTTTTATCCTTTAGCACGGGAACAAAAAGCTTATCCATTGCCAACATAATATCCAAATTCGAAAAGACTCCTGTTCCTATATCAAAAACAATTCTCTTACATCCGGTATTCTTTTGAAGCAAATCGGCAAGCCACCGGACATGATTTTTATCTATCTGCTTTAAATCCGTGTAATCAAGTGACACAAACGCTTTTATGCCCGTTTCCTCATATATTTCATTAATTGTATCCAAAATCAGGACATTCTCGCCCGTAAGATAATACAAAAAACGCTCATATATTTCCCTGTACCTTTTTCCTTTATAGGTTTGATTATAAAATCCGGAGTACTCCTCAAAGCCCACATAAAAGCTGTCCTGATAATATTCGCAGATTCCTCTTGCAAGATTTGTTTTTCCCGATCTTCCCAGAGGAGAATACACTCCGTAAACATAACTGTTTGCATTGATAGTCTGTCTTCCCTCATTGAGCATCTCAATTATTTCCTTTGATATCTCATAAAGGCTCTGATACTTGTATATGTATCCGTATTCATCTTTTAATTCCTTATTATCCGTAAGTCTTATGACTCTTAAATCCGAATCCTCATATTCCGCATTTTGGTCAAGCAACAAAAGATCAAGTTTTTTTGTTCTTTTATATTCGGATATGGCATTGACTTTTGAAAAAGCTGATATTTTAAGCGGTATATCCTCCTTCATATTTATAAATTCCATAAATCCGATAACGTAGCCTGTGTCATTATCACATATTCCAACTCTGTAATCCTGCATGATAACCTCCCTATCAGACACCTGCCATATCACATATGAAGTACACGGAACATGACAAAAAAATCGGAACCGACAGATGCATTCTTGAAAAGCCGTAACGGTTTTTTTCTTTGCCTGCTAACCTTTTTACAAGCTTAAGAATGACGAACGCGAAAGAATAGATTGCTGCCATGACAAATGTCAAAAATATTACATTTATAATTTTTAATGATACAAACGCTCCTATTGCTGCAAGTAGTTTTATATCGCCTGCTCCCACAGCCTTTATAAGGAATAGTAAGTAAAGCATTACCACCGGACACATAATTCCCAACAAGCTCATTTTCACACCTGTAAACCCTTTTATAATTAAATTCAAAAATAAGCCTGTCATAACACCCGTAAAACTAATCTGATTTGGTATTTTATAGGTACGCAAATCACACACCATGGCAAAAAACGCCAAAGTAATACCAAAGATATAAAAAATAACTCATACCTCCCTTTTATTAAATTATTAGTGAAAAAAATAATTAATAGATTTTCAGAGCTGACATACAGGCTTTTTGCCAGCCTTTGATATAGCAGTTTTTCCTGCTGTATTTAGACTATAGCATTCACTATTCTATATGTAAAGAGTAACTTTTGATACAATGTATCAAAAATCGGACAATTTGATTTTTAAAATGTGTTTTCGACATAAAAAAAGAGCCCTTAAATCAGGCTCATTTTTTTAAAAATAATATGGCGGACATAATCTTGCCAGAAATTCCATAAAAGCGTTATACTTTCCTATATCAAAAAAGACTCCGCTTAAAACCATTGTAAGTACCAGCAAAACAGGCATAATTTTGTAAAAAGATTTACTTCTTTTAAACATAAGTCCGAGTATAAGTGATATACCCGCTACCGCAAGCATATACAAAAGCACATGAACAGCACTTTTTACCGGAGACATCTCTTTTAATATGAGCATAACAAAATAAGCAGTAATCCCCAGTGGCAAAACTGATGCCAATATATGTACAAACCTCATGGATATTCTTTCAAGGCTTCCCATAAGAAGATATATATTGTTCTCCCTGTCTGTTATATATGCCGCCGTTCCAAGTATTGCAGCCATAAATATAAACAGTCCGGCAATCTTCCTTATAGGAAGCTCCATCTTGGAATCCCTTGTAAAATCGTTATATTCATCATATTCCCTGTCTGCGTTGAAAAGTCTGTCCGTTACGCTGTAATTATCGTATACTTCTTTTATTAAAGCTTTTTCATCCATAAGTGTTTCATCAAGCTCAATCAATTGTTTTTCATATAGTTCATATGAAGTATATCTGAACAGCTTCTCATATATTTCCTCAAAGGCAACCTTCGGAATAAAAGAACCCGCCGTAACATATTCAATTATCCTACCCTCATATCCTTTTTCAACCGAATGCTTTATATAATCTTCGGGAATCACAAAGCCGGAATTGGCTTTTCCGCTTATTACATCTTTTTTCAATTCATCTATATCATCAACAACATAAAATGAAAAAACAGAATTGTCATTAATTAAATCATCCAGAAATCTTGATGCTTCATCGGATGTATCCTCACATAAAACAGCCGCTGTAATATAAAGGCTTTTCTTTTCTGACGGAATCATTACATAAAAAATACTCAGGCACAGCAAAAATAAAAGCATTGCAATATATATCGGCTGCCTGATTGTTCTTTTTAGCATTATTCCAAAACGATTCAAAAATAGCTTCATAATCTGCCTTCTTTTAATACAAAATAACCATCAACGTCTTCAAAAGATATGTCATAGGATTTACCGCCGCAACACCTCTCATAAATTCCGGCATAAGCAAAAGTGGAATAAACCCTCCCGCAAGATAAATCAGGATAACAACTCCCAAAAATAAAACAATATCTATAACATGCTCAGAGGTGATAAGCTCGGACAAGATAAATGCTATACCCGCTATCAAAATTAAAACAGGAATAAAAGTAACGAGCGAGCTTATCTTAGCTCCTTTTTTAAAAATGCCCAGCATTATGAAGATAAAAAGATATACTGTATAGAGAAGTCCCGTCCCACATATTATACTTGAGAGCGAAAGCTTAATGCTGCTCACTCCCGACATACGCTGAAGCATTTTGTAGGATGAATTATGACCCTTATAAAAAGAGATAAGCCAAAAGCACATAATAAACATTACAAGAATAATCATAGAACAGGTAAATTGCTGTTCAAGAGAATAATTATCGCTTGAGTCAATCTCTTTAATCTCATATTCTCCCGTTCTGGCAAATACATCTGTCATAAGTCTTGTATTTAAAACATTAGATTCTTTTTTTACCAATTCATCCTCAAAGCCGCGAGCGGTAGCTATGGTTCTGTATGAAAGCACCGCAGTTCGTGCATTTCCGTAAAGCCTTGATATTATCATTACTATATCATTTACAAGATAGCCCTCAAAGGAATCATCATCGCTGAAATACACCCGTATTGCAGACTCCTCGCTTCCCATATCCGAAACAAAATTTCCCGGAACAACAAGAAGTGCCGCAACCTCATTATTCACAAGCATATTTTTTCCTTCTTCCTCCGACTCAACCTGAATAAGCGATGCACTTTCTTTTATACTTTCCATATCCGTAATTATATCTATCTGACTTTGTCCGGGCTCATCATCCGCACCCACATAATATGCAACCTTTGCGCTCGAAAAATCTTCTTTGTCAAAAACAAAATATTTTGCATAGTAGGTTATTATCCCCGCCATGGCAACAAAAATAACAGCCGTTACAAAAAAACCGGGAAGGCTTCTGACAGCACGCTTTATGTCAGCTCTTAAGGTTCTTTTGAATTGACTGTTACTAAGCATTTGTGTTCCCCCTGAGCAAATCTATGTATCTTATACCCGAACTTCTGTTAATCTCTGAAACAGATCCGTTTTGTATAAAATATATCCTGTCACAAAAATCCAATACAGTTTCCTCATGCGAAGCAACAACTACGGTTCCTCCCGCCCGCTTGTAGGTTTCTATATATTTCATAATATCGTGTTTTGCAACCATATCAAGAGCCGCAAACGGTTCGTCCATGAGAAGTATGGCAGGATTGGTGATAAGAGTAGCGGTTATGGAAAGTCTCTTTTTCATTCCGCCTGATAAATCCTTTACCTTTTTATCCGCAAATTCATGCACTCCGAGTATTGAAAGAGGCGGTGTACCGATTAATTCCAACATTTCATCCTTACCGAGAGCAGACCAGATCATAAGATTATCCAGACATGAAAGCTCAGCAATAAGCGGATTTTCCTGCGGAACAAAGCCTATAAATTTTCTGTAATCATCCGGTTTTTCGGATAGCTTAATATCATTTATGCTAAGTTCTCCTTTTTCCGCTTTTTTTGCTCCGGCAATAACAGAAAGCAAAGTAGACTTACCTGAACCGTTTGCTCCAAGTAAGCCTATCACCTCTCCCGGAACAGCACTAAGACTTATGTCCGAAAGTATTGTTCTTTTTTTATATTTTACTACAATCCCGTCCAGCTTTAACATATAAGTGTCTCCTTTTAAAGAGCATCATTAATTCTTTGATATCCTTAATAATATCACTGCAGACTTCATCTACACATTATATAGTAACTTATTTATAAAGTCACGTCAAACACCTTTTAACTTATATGCTACGGACGAACAAGCGCAATATTTGCCCATTCTCCGCTTGGAGCTATCAAAAATCCTACAGCATATTCTTTATCGCCATATGAATAAAATCCGTAGATTTCAAGACTTCCGTTATCATCACTGCAATATATACCATTTTCCGAAAGCTCCCCGGTATAGGTAATGGTCTGTCCGGATATATCAAACGGCGCTTCATTTGCCCATTGAACCATATAATAATCGAAAGTAAATGCCACATTTCCGTTTGCTACGGATATACTTGCGTTGCACCACTCCTTACCATAGGCATCCATAACATTATCCGGATCCCAGAAGCAGAAGCACTTCCATCCGCCTTCATAACCCAATGGATCTGTAATCTGTTTGGCATCAGTCCATATACCATTAATCATAACATCATTAACATACCAATCAAATTCCGAAAGGTCCGGCCTTGTAGTTGTGGAATATGCCGCTGCCATGTCTGCCGCACTCATTTCCGTTGTTGCCTCAGTTGTCGCTTCGGTGGTCATTTCAGTTGTCATTTCGGTAGTCGTTTCAGAAATCGCCTCGGTGGTCATTTCAGTTGTCGCATCTGTCACAGCCTGAGTGGTTGCTTCAGTCGTTCCCTCCGTTGTCTGTCCGGAAAGCTCTTCAATTTTTTTATCACCCGCTGCGGCTATCTTATTCCCACGATACTTTTTGGTAAGAACTCCGGGTGCAAGAAAAAGAATCACCTCTGTCGCTATAAGAAGCATAATCACTGTCAAAAGTATGATAAATCCCACAGGTGAATCATTTGTACCGTAATTTGGCTGTTGCGGATAATAATTCTGCTGTGGATTATAGTATTCCTGTTGTGGATCATAGTATTCCTGTTGTGGATCATAGTATTCCTGT
>CALGGL010000079.1 GCA_937915975.1 uncultured Lachnospiraceae bacterium
AAAACCAAAAAGCAGCAGGGTACTCAGTCATACAAACCGAGTACCCTGTTCTCAGAATCAAAGTACATATAGACAATATTCCCGATTTTCTGCATAAATCATATCTCCGTTAAAAATATGGCAGACACCCACCAGGTAAGGTAAGTGTCTGCCATATTTTTTACTGATTTTTCATCAGTTCATTGACTTTTGCCTGCACCTTGCCGTAATCATATCCGGCAGAGGTGAGCTTTGCTTTGCGCTCGTCACCGTTGCCCCATTTGCCCTGAATGACTTCCTTTGCGATCTCATCCACAGATTTGAGTGTCGGCTTTGCCATAAGCTCATTTACTCTTTTTGCACAGTGTTGTGTTAATAGGGGTATCATCGAAGGTTGGCTGCAATTATTTTTGTGGTGGGGTGCTCTTTTTTACATATATAACATAAAGGCGTGTTATGAACTTCAGAAGCAGAAGGAAATGGGACAGCATATTGAAACCAATAAAGAAAATGTTAAATCGATTGTCGGAAATAAATTTCATCTTACTCTCTTAAGTCTTCCGACACTCGGAATTATACTTATGAATGTTATTCCTATATTTGTTCTTATAGCGATAGCATTTACAAATTATGACCAAAATCATATGCCTCCTAATAAGCTTCTTGACTGGGTTGGTTTTTCAAACTTTAAGAAGCTCTTTACCGAGGGTATGGGTAACTATTTCGGATATGCATTTAAGAAGATACTCGGATGGACACTTACATGGGCGATTCTTGCAACACTCACAACCTTTATAGGCGGTATACTTCTTGCAATGCTTATAAACAAGAAAACCACAAAGCTTCCTAAGATGTGGAGAAGCTTATTTATAGTAGCGATAGCTGTACCGCAGTTCGTAACACTTCTTCTTGTAAGAAACTTCTTCGGAGATCAGGGTATAGTAAATACCATTTGCTCCAACATCGGACTTACGGATTGGTTAAAGCACGTCGGACTCGTAAGTGCGCATCTTAATTATATACCGTTTTTAACCGATCCGCATTGGGCAAAGTTTATGATAGTTATCATAAATATCTGGGTCGGTATACCGTATCAGATGCTGATAGCAACCGGTGTTCTTATGAATATACCTACGGATCAGCTTGAGAGTGCAAGAATTGACGGTGCAAGTAAGTGGAAGATTTTCTGGAAGATAACCATGCCTTACGTATTATTTATCCAGGGACCGGCACTTATCACGGACTTCGTAAAGAATATCAACAACTTCAACGTAATATACCTTTTAACTCAGGATGTATATATCACTCCCGATCAGGCGCTTGCAAATGCCAATGCCAAGGAGGTTGACCTTCTTGTAACCTGGTTATTCAGACTTACAAATGAGTATTACAACTACAAGATGGCATCCGTTATAGGTATCATAGTATTTGTCATCTGTGCGGTATTTACGATTATATCATTCTCCAAGCTTATTGCGGGAGACAGAGAGGAGGAATATCAATAATGGCAAAGACAAAAAAGATTATCGGTTCGATTATTTCACATATCTTTTTGGTAATATTGGTTGTTATATGGCTTATTCCGATTCTTTGGCTGGTTGTAACCGCATTTTCGGGATATCCGGGAATTAATAAGGCACATTTCTTCCCGACATCATGGTCACTTGATAATTTCAAGAAGATATTCCTGCATCCGGATTCGGTTGTACAGTATATGACATGGTTTAAGAATACGCTTGTTATAGCTATATTTACCTGTATCATATCTACTATATTTGTACTTATGGTAAGCTACGCATTCAGTTGTATGCGTTTTAAGGGAAGAAAGAAGATAATGACATTTTCACTTATCTTAAATATGTTCCCGGGCGTGCTTTCAATGATTGCTGTGTACTTTGTTATGAAGTCCATCGGACTTACCAACAGCCACCTTGGTATGATTATAGTATATTCGGCAGGCTCAGGACTTGGATATCTTATAGTAAAGGGATTTATGGATACTATACCGGCATCCTTAAGAGAAGCGGCAAAAGTAGAGGGTGCATCGGAGTTTACAATTTTCCTTAAGGTTGTAATCCCGCTTTGTAAGCCGATTATAGTTTATCAGATAATAAGCTCCTTCCTCATTCCTTGGGGCGATTTCGTACTTGCAAAGCTTATGCTTAACTCCGGTATATCAAGTGACTGGACAGTAGCTATCGGACTTTACAATATGCTTAACCGTTCGCTGGTTAACAATTACTTCTCGGTATTCTGTGCAGGAGGTCTGTTGGTATCGATTCCTATATCAATACTCTTCATAATCATGCAGAAGTACTACGTGGAAGGTGTAACAGGCGGTTCGGTAAAGGGATAGTAAATGCCTTGCCGCTCGGATTAGCTGATTGGCAAAATTTATAGGAGATTAATAATGGAAAAAACATTTGCAGTAAATATTATACACCGACCTGAGATGGTTCCGGAGTATGCCGAAAAGGTTACGGGACATGGAAAGGCGGAGGATATAGGAAGAAAGGCTCTTCTAACGGAGTCACTCGATATATTCAAATTTCAGCAGGAGACTGCACATAAAAATGGTCTTAAGACAACCATTCAGATGACATATGCTTCGCTCTTTAACGATGAGGCATGTGAGCTTGCAAAGGCCGATCATGAGAAGTATGGCGATGAGATAGCACTTTCGCTGCTCGGACTTCCATGTAAGGAATTCCGTGAGAAATATAAGACCAAGGACTTCTGTATCTGGATGTTTGATATGGAGGACAAAAAGCAGATAGTAGATGATGTGTTCGGTAAATTTTACGAGCGCTTCGGTTTTTATCCCGAGTCAACAGGCTCCTACTATATGGATGCTGACCTTACCAATTACATAAAGGAAAAGTACCCGATGGTAAAATGTGCCGTAGCCACCTGCTGGGAGGAAGGCCCGAAGGCATATCATACCTGCAACAATTCATGGTACACATTATTTGACGGAGGCCCATGGGCACCATGGATACCTTCCAAGCAAAATACTCATGCGCCTGCAGCAAATGAGGAGGAAGACAGCGGAATAGTTGCCATACCTCATCTTTCGAGAGATTTGCTTGCATGCTATGACGGTAACGGCTCAAACTTCGGTACTCATCCGCAAAATGTACTTCGCGGTATGATTTACGATACTAAGACATGGGAATATCCGTATCTTTATAATCTGATTGACCAGTACAGACATCTTGCAAAATACAATAATGGCTATTCTTACAATATGATGTTCGTAGGACCGGGCTGGCTTAATAAGATGGGACGCTGGGAGCAGCCTTATGAGCTTCTTAAAAAGTCCTATGAGGATGGCATGGCTTACTATGGAGAGCTTAAGAAAAAGGGCGAGCTTATAGATATGACAATGGCTGAGTTTGCTGATTTCTATCGTGCAAACAAGCATTACGAAGAACCTGAATGTGCTCTTTGGAAGGACATTTTATATGGTTCCGATAAACAGCTCTTCTGGTATGTTGACCCTTATATGAGAGCCTGTGTAAATATGGATCAGGGTGGTGCAATCGTTGATTTAAGACCTTATGCTGCCAAGCTTAAGTGGGAGGTCGGTATAGGAACAAAGCATGTTCAGGATGCTTCCTATCCATTCCTTATACAGGAAAAGTACAGAGCGGGATATTTTACACATTATGCAGGTGAGGGTACCGTAAGAAGTGCAAAGCTTTCCTATAACGGTGAAGAGGTAGACCTTTGTCAGTGCAGAACACATGCAAGCTTTTCAGAGGAAAACGGAGTAAGAACTCTTACTCTTGATCCGGTTGATATAGAGTTTTATGATTTGACGGTAAAGCTTCAGACCAAGGTAATATTTAAGGAAGGCTCATCAGACATTCAGATAGAAAGACACATTTTGGAGATGAGCAATCCTGATGCGGAAGTAACCTTAAATGAATATATGGTAGCCTGCTACGGTACCACAGAGTATCCTGAAGATATGACAGGTATTAGCCTTAAGGTTAAGGGCGGCTCGGAAGAGAAGAGTATCGATTATGCATATAAGTGCCGGGAAGAAGAAGTATCAGGGGCAACAACCGCAGAAGCTGTTATTCCGGCTATAGAAACAAAGGTGTCTCTTAAGACAGAGTCCAAGGAGGCAAATTGTTACATAAGAGAGGGATATGCATTCTCCCCTATGTTTACACTCGGTGTTAAAAAACAGGTTAAGGATAAGGAGGTATTTTCAACATGGCTCAAGGTGGAAAAGGCAAATTAAACTACAGATGTCCGTCCTGTTTTTTGAGAGATCTGGATATAGATATGTTTTATGATAAGGACAAGGACGAGTATTACTGCATCCGCTGTCAATATGTCGGCAATGAGAAGGATGTATTGGAAAAAAATGAAATGATACGTTTTCGTTATAAGGTTATGTATGACCGAATAACAGATTTTGATTAGTATAAGATTTGGAGCTTCGGCAGGGTGACCTGCCGGAGCTCTTGCAATAAACAAACGAAAAGCGGTCGTGCGAGGTAGTAATATATAAGGAGACAGAATATGACGGAAAACTTTATTAAAGGAATGGATGTGTCCACACTTATCGAAGAGGAACAGTGCGGAGCAAGATATTATGATAATGGGAAAGAAGGGGATCTGCTTGATATGCTTAAGAGCTACGGAACAAACTATGTGCGCTTAAGGCTTTGGAATGATCCTTATGATGAAAAGGGTAATCCTTACGGAGCGGGAACCAATGATATAGATAAAACAATAGAACTGTCAAAGCGTGCCAAGGCACATGGTATGGGAATTCTTTTAGATTTACACTACAGTGATTTTTGGGCCGATCCGGGTAAGCAGACTATTCCCAAAGCATGGAGAGGAAAGGATGTAAAGGAGCTTGAGGAGGCTGTTTATGATTTTACACTTCAGACTATGAAAAGACTTCATGCCGAGGGTGTGGCTCCAACCATGGTTCAGGTTGGAAATGAGATAACCAACGGACTGCTCTGGCCTTATGGCTTAAAGCCTAATTTTGATGAGATAGCATTGTTTATAAATTCGGGAATCAGAGCGGTAAGAGCTATTGATAAAAGTGTCCCTGTTATGATACACTTAGATAATGGCGGACTAAATGAAATGTACGTGGAATGGTTTGATAATTTTGTTAAACGTGGAGAAGCTTTTGACATAATAGGACTTTCATATTATCCATTCTGGCATGGAACCTTAGACGAGCTTTCATTTAATATGAAAGATATGGCAAAAAGGTATGGAAAAAAGATTGTAGTTGCAGAGGTTTCTATGGGCTTTAGCATGGAGGACTACCGAAGCTATGAGGGAAGACCTTTTGATGAGCTTAAGGGTATGGCTACGCGGCCTGATCTTCTTGAAAAGCTTACATATCCTATGACAAAGCAGGGACAGGCTGATTTTATGCTGGATGTTATGAATCGTATAAAGGCTGTGGACGGAGGTCTTGGATTCTTCTATTGGGAGCCGGGGTGGATACCGGTACCGGGCTGCGGTTGGGCGACAGAGGCCGCACTGGAATATACGAAAGAAAAGGGTCCCGGAGGAAACGAATGGGCAAACCAGGCACTCTTTGATTACGAGGGAAACACATTGCCGGCACTTTCTGTCATTAGAGATTTTTAGAGGAGACTATAATGAAAAAAGTTGCGGTTGTTATGGAAAGCTGGATGAGATACTTTACCTATGCATGGCCTTCGGGAATGTTAGACAGGATAAAGGAAACAGATGAGGATGTAAGTCTTTACATTTTCAACAGTTCAGCCAACTGGAGCAGTGATGAAAAATATAATAAGGGTGAATACAATATTTTCAATCTTCCTGATTTCAAGGACTTTGATGGTGTAGTTATAGATTTGAATAACACGCTTGATGATGATGTAAGGCGTGACGTCTTACAAAAGGTGCGCGATTCGGGGGTTCCCGGAATAGTAATCAATAACAGATACGACGGATTTTATTCGGTTGGCATTGATAACTATGCTGCTATGAAGAGCATTATGGAACATCTGTATGAACACCATAATAGCAAAAGCTTTTGGTTTGTACTCGGACCAAAGGATAATTTTGAGAGTGTGGAACGTGAACGTGCAATCAGGGATTACATAAGCGAGAAAAATATTACGGATTGTTCATTTTACTATGATGATTTTGACTATAATACCGGTGCTTTCGGTTTTACAACGCTTTACGGAAAATATAAGATGATGCCGGATGCGGTTGTCTGTGCCAACGATAATATAGCTGTAGGAGTGCTTGCCGAAGCGGAAAAGCTCGGACTTTCCGCTCCGAAGGATTTTCTTATAACAGGCTTTGATGATTTGGATAAATCAAGATATTATACACCGAGAATTTCTACGATGAGCTATATTCGTGAGGATGCAGGTTATGCGAGCATGGATATGCTTTTAGAGATTTGGAAGGGTGGTAAGCCGGAAAGCTACAGACATACAAAGGCAACTCCAATATTCTGGGAAAGCTGCGGATGTGAGTCTGATATTGAGGTGGATCCGCGGCAGCAGATGAAGGGCAGCATACTTTGGAATGTTGAACAGGAATATTTTGAGGGCTGCAAGCTTGCACTTGATTCAAGACTTGCGCATGTCAATACGATAGAAGAAATGATTGCCTGCATACCGGAGAGTATTCCTGCATTTCGTTGTGATGCCATGTATCAGATAGTTGATAAGAATCTTATCGGACTTGACAAGGTTGAGGCTGATATAGATAAGGCTGCGCTTGCTTCGCAGATAGATGAGCATTTTTTAACAAACGGTTATCCTGATGATATGATGCTTGCGCTTGCTTACGGTGATGAAAGAGCCGGGGAGGTTGTTGGCGAAAGCAGAATTGTTAACGGTCTCTTTCCTTTGTTTGATACAGAAGAAAAAGGTCAGAATTTCCTTTTCCTTCCGCTTCATTTCAGGGATAAATGCATCGGATATTTTGCGATTAAAAATGCCATATACCTTATGGAACAGCAGTTTCTGTTTGCTATTATGAATTCACTCACAAGCGGTATGGAGCAGCTTTTTTACAGAAGCAAGCTTGCATATCTAAACAGTGCGCTTTCCGCACTTTATAATCATGACTCTATGACAGGACTTTATAACAGACTGGGATATACGGAGTATGCGGAGAAGTTTTATGAACGCCTGCACAAAAACAAAGAGGCAATGGCGGTTATATATATTGATTTGGACAGACTCAAGTTTTTAAATGATAATTACGGTCATGAAATAGGTGACTATGCTATTAAAACGGTTGCGAGACTTATGATGACCATTGCTACGGATGAAGGACTTTGTTTCAGACTCGGCGGAGATGAGTTCCTTATCTTAGATAAATGTATATCGAAGGAGGATATCGAGGAAAGACTTTCATCACTTGATAAACGGCTTGAGGATGTAAGCAAAAGAGATAAGCTTCCGATTACTCTTACTGCAAGTGCAGGTTATGTGGTAGGAGATCCGGAGGATGATACGACACTTGACCTGCTGGTTCATACTGCAGATGACATTATGTATAAGAATAAGACTGCAAGAAAGATGAATCGGGAATAAAAAAAATTATAAAGAAAGATATAAAATTTTGAGTGAGGAGGAAATTATAATGACTATTTTAGTTACGGGAGGAGCAGGTTATATAGGAAGCCATACCTGCGTGGAATTGTTAAATGAGGGATATGAAGTCGTTGTGGTTGATAACCTTTATAATTCAAGTCCCAAGGCTATAGAAAGGGTTGAAAAGATTACCGGAAAAAAGATTAAATTCTATGAGGCTGATATCTGTGATGCAGATGCCATGAATAAGGTTCTGGATGAGAATAAGATTGACTGTGTTATTCATTTTGCGGGGCTTAAGGCGGTAGGCGAGTCGGTTGAGAAGCCTCTTGAATACTATCAGAATAATATCGGAGGAACTCTTACTCTTTGTGATGCTTTAAGGAAGCATAACGTTAAAAATATTATTTTCTCATCATCGGCAACGGTTTACGGTGACCCTGCATTTATACCTATCACAGAGGAATGTCCAAAGGGAATATGCACTAATCCTTACGGCTGGACCAAGCATATGATAGAACAGATTCTTACGGATTTCCATACAGCTGACAATGATTGGAATGTTATACTGCTTCGTTACTTTAATCCGATCGGAGCACATGAGAGCGGACTTATAGGTGAGGATCCTAAGGGAATTCCCAATAACCTTGTACCTTATGTGGCTCAGGTTGCTATCGGAAAAAGAGAGGTGCTGGGTGTATTCGGAGATGATTATGATACACCGGACGGAACCTGTATCAGAGATTATATTCATGTGGTTGATCTTGCGAGAGGACATGTGGCTGCTATTAATAAGATTAAGGACAATCCGGGTGTTAAGGTTTATAACTTAGGAACCGGAAACGGACAGAGTGTTCTTGATGTGGTTAAGGCATTCAGCAAGGCGTGCGGACACGATGTGCCTTATGTTATCAAACCAAGACGTGCGGGTGATGTACCGGTATGTTATTCGGACGCAAGTCTTGCGCTTAAGGAGCTTGGCTGGAAAGCCGAGTATGGCATAGATGAGATGTGTGCTTCTTCCTGGAAATGGCAGAGCATGAATCCTGACGGATATAACACAGTTGAGTAGGTTTAGAAAGGACTTTAAATATGAATAAGATTTCAGCACTTTCCCTTGAGATAAAAGAGGGAAAAATAGATGAAAAAATCAAGGATATATATGTTGATGAAACCAAGCTTTCATATCAAAGAGAAAGATATGTGGATGCTCTTTCGGAGTACGCGCGTATATTTGCGGATGGCGATATGGATGCCGATGTAGAGATATACAGTGCGCCGGGAAGAAGTGAGATAGGAGGCAATCATACCGATCATCAGCACGGAAATGTACTTGCTGCATCAATTAATGATGATGCGATAGCAATTGTCGGAAATGTAAATAATGAAGCGGTAAGAGTGTTGTCCAAGGGATATGATATGCTTACCATACCACTTAACAATATCGAAAAAGTTGACAGTGAAGAGGGCACAACCATAGCACTTATCAAGGGTGTAATTTATGGTGTGAAAAATGCAGGCTATAATATAGGCGGTTTTGATGCCTATATAACAAGTGATGTTTTAAGCGGCTCCGGACTTTCTTCCTCTGCAGCCTTTGAGACAATAATCGGAACTATTTTATCCGGTCTTTACAATGATATGAAGATAGATGCAGTAAAGATAGCAAAGCTTGGACAGTATGCTGAAAATGTCTATTTTGGTAAGCCATGCGGTCTTATGGATCAGATGGCATGCTCGGTCGGTTCACTCTGCCAGATAGATTTCAAGAATCCTGAGGAACCTGTTATAGACAGAGTTGAGTTTGATTTAAGTAGTGTAGGCTACAGCTTGTGTATAACCGATACAAAGGGCTCTCATGCAGACCTTACACCGGATTATGCGGCTGTTCCTGTGGAAATGAAAAATGCTGCTTCCTGCTTTGGCAAGGATGTTCTTCGCGAGGTTGACAAGGACGAGCTTTTGGCAGGAATCAATAAGATAAGAAAAGCTTATGGTGACAGAGCTGCGCTTCGTGCACTTCATTTCTTAGAAGAAAATGAGCGTGCGGTACTTGAAGCCAAAGCATTGAAGGATAATGATTTTAAAGAGTTCTTAAGACTCTTTAAGGCATCGGGAGATTCTTCCTATAAGTATCTTCAGAATGTTTATACCAATCATGATGTAGAGCATCAAAATGTTTCGGTAGGTCTTTGCATTAGTGAGCTTGTGCTTGGCGATAAGGGTGTCGCAAGAGTGCATGGCGGTGGATTTGCGGGAACCATACAGGCATTTGTAAAGAATGATGTAGTTGAGAAGTATAAGGAAGCTATGGATGATTTGTTCGGAGAAGGCTCTTGTAATGTGCTTA
Organism: uncultured Lachnospiraceae bacterium; assembly: GCA_937915975.1. GTDB lineage: Bacteria > Bacillota > Clostridia > Lachnospirales > Lachnospiraceae > Coprococcus_C. The sequence goes on from CALGGL010000079.1 coordinate 9,904, forward strand.
TGATAAGAAAGTACGGCGGTATAAAGGTGGCATAGAAATACTCTTTGGGAGGCTTGTGAGGTTATGAAGTTTGAGAAAAAGATACTGACAGCACTTCTTGTTATGACACTTACATTATGTGCTGTCGGCTGTGGTAAGAAAGAGACAACTGATAATACGGATGCAGGCGTTACTTCGGAAGATGCCGCGTCTCCGGAAGATGCAGATGGCGGGGATTATATTCCTCTCCCTGCCGGAAGTTCATCCGAGGATACTGCTGTTGAGGCAGATGTGTTTGTTGAAAAGATTGATAATCTGTCAGAGGATTTTATAACCGGTGCTGATTTGTCTTCGATTGCAGCGGAGTTTGACAGCGGAGTTAAGTACTATGATTTTGACGGAAATGAATTGGATGAGCAGGGCTTTTTCAACTTCCTTTATGATGAATGCGGAGTTAATTATGTGCGTATAAGAGTTTGGGTTGATCCTTATGATGAAAACGGTAATTCCTATGGCGGCGGAAACAATGATTTGGAAACCGCAAAAAGGATAGGAACATGGGCAACAAATGCAGGTATGCGTGTCCTGATTGATTTTCATTATTCCGATTTTTGGGCTGACCCGAGTAAGCAGAAGGCTCCTAAGGCGTGGAGTGATTTTTCCGTAGATGAAAAGGCGGTTGCTTTAAGAATGTACACTGAGGATTCTCTTAATGAGCTTTTAAATGCCAGAGTTGATGTCGGTATGGTTCAGATTGGAAATGAAACCACAACCGGCTTCTGCGGTGAAAAAGAATGGGAGGATATGTGTACGTTATTCAAGGCGGGAAGTGAAGCCGTAAGAGGAATTGATAAGGATATTCTTATAGCGATTCATTTTACCAATCCTGAGAAGGGTTCTTATCCGGCTTATGCTTCATACCTTGAGCAGTATGGAGTTGATTATGATGTATTTGCTTCTTCTTACTATCCGTACTGGCATGGTGAGGTAGGAAGCATGAAGGCTATATTAAATACTATCGTCAATAAATATGACAAAAAGGTTATGATAGTTGAGACCTCATATATACATACCTATGAGGATGGTGACGGCTCGGGCAACACGGAGTCCGAGGGTAAGGCGGGCGATGCATTTTATTATGATGTATCCGAGCAGGGACAGTGCGATGCCATAAGAGAGGCTGCAAATGCTGTCGCATTTTGTGGTGATGCAGGTTTAGGTATATTTTATTGGGAGCCTGCGTGGATTCCGGTAGGAGTTTACGCTGATGCCGATAATTCCGATGAGGTTTATGAAAATAATAAAAAGATATGGGAGGAGTTTGGCTCGGGCTGGGCAGCAAGCTATGCGTCGGATTATGACGAAGATGCTGCGGAGTATTACGGCGGTTCGGCAGTCGATAATGAAGCCTTGTTTGATTTTTACGGACATCCTCTTGCATCTGCAAAGATTTATAAATATATAAGAACAGGTGCCGTTTGTGATCTTGCCGTGGCGGATGTTACAGCGGATAATATTGAAATTGATGTTGATGAATATATAGCTTTACCTGAGGTTGCTCATGTAAGATATAATGACGGAACCATAACCGATATGCCGGTAAGCTGGATAGAGGACAGTCTTGCAGGAGCGGATGCAAGTACACCGGGAGAGTATGTTGTAGAAGGTACTGTAGATGTAGACGGAAAAAGCTATGATGTATCGGTTACGGTTAAGGTTCTTGCGGAAAATCTGCTTGCCAATCCGGGCTTTGAGGACGAGGATATGAGTATGTGGAACATAGATTCCGATATCATAAGCCGTAAGGATGATTCAAGTAATGTACATGACGGAGCATATTGCCTTCATTTCTGGTCTGAAAAGGATATAGAATATACGGTATATCAGACGGTTACACTCGATGCGGGCGAGTATGTTCTCGGAACATACATAGAAGGCGGAGATTGTGGCGACGATGCAAGCTTTGTACTTTATGCGGAGTATGGTGATGAGCACCTTGAGCAAGAGACAGGCGTTACCAAGTGGCAGGAATGGGACAATCCCGAGATAGATAATATAGTTATAACCGAAGATGGCACCGAGCTTACGATAGGTGTTAAGGTTAAGGCAGCAGCCAAGGGCTGGGGTGCATGGGATGATTTTTATCTGTATGCGAAGTAGGAGCTGTTTAAAGAATGGTTTATTTTAGGAGGTATGAAATGACAGAGAAGATAAGCAGACTTATAGATGAACTTTTGGATTACGGTATGTGTACAGGACTCGTTGATAAAGAGGATGAAACATATACAAGAAACAAGCTGCTCGAATTGTTTGAGGAGCAGGAATATAAAGAGGCTTTAAATGATAGCGGGGATATAGATAACAAAGCAGGCGAGAATAGACCTCTTTCCGAAATTCTTGAGGATATGCTTTCCGTACTTTATGAAAAGAAGATTATGCAGGAGGATACCATAACCTACAAGGATTTATATGATACTAAGATTATGGGACTTCTTACACCGGCACCTTCGGTTATAAGAAGAGAGTTTGCGGATAAGCTTGCAAAATCTCCTAAGGAAGCCACAGACTATTATTATGATTTTTCCAAGGCAACCAATTATATAAGAGTTGACAGAATTAAGAAGGATGAGAAGTGGCAGTCACCTACAGAGTTTGGAGATTTGGATATAACCATTAATCTTTCCAAGCCGGAAAAGGATCCGAGAGATATTGCCAAAGCGGGACAGGCTAAAAAGTCGGGTTATCCGAGCTGCCTTTTGTGCAGGGAAAATGAAGGCTATGCGGGACATTTCTCCCATCCGGCAAGACAGAATCATCGTATCATACCGATTACATTGGGGGGTGAAAAATATAATCTTCAATATTCACCTTATGTATATTATAATGAGCATTGTATAATTTTTAATGACAAGCATATTCCTATGAAGATAGACAGGGATACATTTATCAAGCTCCTTGATTTTGTTGGACAGTTTCCGCATTATACGGCAGGTTCCAATGCCGATCTTCCGATTGTCGGAGGCTCCATCTTAAGCCATGACCATTTTCAGGGAGGTAATTATGAGTTTCCTATGGTAAGAGCTCCGTATGAGAAGGAATTTACGGTAGCAGGCTATGAGGATGTGCACGCGGGAATAATCAACTGGCCGTTATCCACCATAAGACTTCAGGCTGAGTCTGCGGAAAGAATAGTCGGACTTGCAGATCATATCTTAAGAAAGTGGAGGGCATATACCGATGAGGAGGCATTTATATATGCCGAAACCGAAGGTGTTCCTCACAATACGATTACACCTATAGCAAGGATGAGAGGTGAGCTTTTTGAGCTTGATCTTGTTCTTCGTAATAATATAACTACGGACGAGCATCCTATGGGTGAGTATCATCCGCATCCACAATATCACCATATTAAAAAAGAAAACATTGGCCTTATAGAGGTAATGGGACTTGCGGTACTTCCGGCAAGACTTAAGGGTGAGATGGCAAGATTGGAGGAGCTTATTCTTAAGGGTGAGAACTTATCAAAAGACGAAAGTATAGCTTCACATGTGGATTGGGCAAAGGAATGGATTAAAAATTATGATGATATAAATGCATCAAATATCCATAAGATAGTTCAGGATGAAGTAGGTAAAGTGTTTTCAAAGGTGCTTGAGTGTGCAGGTGTATATAAGTGCACGGAGGAAGGAAGAAAATATTTTGACAGATTTATAGACAGCTTATAGACAGGAGTAACTGCTTTGAAGGTTTTAATCGATATTCTTATTATTCTCGGAATAATTATTATGGTATCAAACATCGTGCGTTATGCGATGTTTATTCACACAACGCACGATGTATTGTCAAGTGGAAGCAAAAGAGACCGTTTCTGGAAGGGAACAGCAATGGTACTGCTTTTGTTTTTTCTGTGCGGATATATATTCATAGTTTTGATAAGTAAGCCCGATTTGATGATGGCGATGATTCTCTTTGGAGGAAGTATATTTGTTGCCATAGTTCTTACGTTGATGTTCAATCTTCTTGAAACCGCAAAGGCACGTAGTATAGATATTGCGGAGGTTCTTGTCGGTGTCATAGATGCAAGAGATCCGAATCTTAACGGTCACAGCAGGCATGTTCAAAATATAACCATGCTTTTTTATAAATATATACCGAATTCGATTAAGAATGATATCAATCCTATAAGTTTGGAGTATGCTGCTCTTATGCATGATGTTGGAAAGCTCGGTGTGCCGGAGAGTATATTAAACAAGCCGGCAAAGCTTGACGCAGAGGAATGGAAGATTATGCGTTCACATCCAAAGGTGGGTGTTGAGATTCTTAAACCGTTACATACGTTTGATCATATAACAAGCTGGATATTATATCATCATGAGCGTATGGACGGAAAAGGATATTATAAGCTTCCGGGAAAAGATATTCCTCTTGCTGCAAAGATAATTTCAATAGCAGATACATATTCGGCAATTACTATGCGCCGTTCTTATAAGGAACCGAGAACTCATGAGGATGCCATAAAAATCATGAAAGATGTTGCTGGTACTCAGCTTGATGCGGAGCTTCTTGAATACTTCTTCAAGATACCAAAGGAAGAGCTTTCCGCCCCTTACGCGAAGAACAAGTACAAACTCCACTACATATACCGCGAGTTCAACATCGACTTTTTCGAAATGGATCTGGATTCACTTCCACCAAACGCTTCTTCCCTGAAGTTTTCTAAGTTTGATTCCCATGTCATGTCGCTTTGTCTTACACTTCATGTGAACCTCCAGCTGTCCCTTCGCAAGACCAGGCAGGCTTTGAAGGACCTTTATGGGATCAGCATCTCACACCAGCAGATTGCCAACTACTGTAAGACAGCCGCCATCTGTATCAAGCCCTTCGTGGACCATTATGATTACGGTGCCGGCAATACGCTGGTTGCCGATGAGACCTACATAAAGGTGCGTGGCGTCAAGGGCTATGTCTGGCTGATCATGGATGCAGTTAAACGCTCCATCCTTGGCTACCAGATATCCGATAACCGCGGGGTTGGCCCCTGTATCCTGGCGATGCGCATGGCACTGAAAAACTTCAAAGAGAAGCTTCCTGAAAACTTCCGGTTCATTGCCGATGGCTACAGCGCCTATCCTCTTGCAGCCCAGCAGTTCTTTCACGAATTCGGCGAAGCCTTTAAGTTCGATATTACACAGGTCATAGGCCTTACCAACGATGATGCCATCTCAACGGAATTCCGCCCGTTCAAGCAGATGATCGAACGTCTGAACCGGACTTACAAGGCTTCCTATCGGCAGACAAACGGCTTTGACAACCTGAACGGAGCCAACTATGATCTGGCGCTCTGGGTTGCTTATTACAACTTCTTAAGACCTCACAAAACTTTCAAGTACCAAGTGCTCAACAAGGTGGACATGCTGGAGAAAGCAGATCTCATGCCAGGTAAATGGCAGCTCCTTATCTTCCTCGGCCAGCAGACGATCCTGCAGATGCAGAACCAACAGCAGCAGCAATCCTGTTCTTAGATTCTGAGCCGGAGTCTTTAAGTTCAAAAGTACACCATCCCGAAGGGACCTGCCCTTGATTGGCCGCAAAAACAATGCTACACTTCCGTTTCACGACGGGAGAACTTAAGATTCCTGTTCCTGAGTTCTTCGCCGTCGTTACGACCAGAAAGCATTGTTTTTGTGGCCTGTCAAGGGTGGTGTACTCACCTTTTTCTTTTCGTATCTGCATTTTTCAAGGTTCGGAACCGTTTATTTCCAGACGCCGGTTTTTTCATACGTCACTTGACACTACCATTTT
>CALGGL010000080.1 GCA_937915975.1 uncultured Lachnospiraceae bacterium
TATCCATATTGAAAATATCAAAAAATTCAAAAGACGGTGTCTCGATATCCTGATAGCTGTATAACAAAAGAACATGATGGATATGATCTAAAACCTTTAGCTTCTTTTTACATTCCGAATCATATATATCCCTGACACCCTCAGGAGTATGTAAAAGTTTTTCGTTCATATCTTTTCTCCTTATTTTTCAGTACATTATAATTTTGCTTGTTTGCACAATTTCAACATCTTATTATACTATATAAATCAGTATTTTTAAAGAAAAATATTAAAATAACAAAAATCAGAACATTAGTTTGCATTTCGAACAAATGTATGGTATAATCAATTTGTAATTATATTATTTCAAAATAAAAATAATTTATTATTTATAATTTCCGGAGGTCGTTATATGGAAGTATTATCAGCAAAGCAAAAAGAAATACTCGAATACTTAAAGGAATGTATATTAAAAAAGGGGTATCCGCCGGCAGTCAGGGAAATATGCGATGCCGTTAAGCTCAAATCGACTTCTTCTGTTCATGCTCATCTTGAAACACTTGAAGCAAAAGGATATATAAGAAGAGATCCAACCAAGCCGAGAGCTATCGAAATTCTTGATGATACCTTTAATTTAACAAGACGTGAGCTTGTTAATGTTCCTATTGTAGGAACCATAACAGCAGGCGAGCCGATACTTGCAGTTGAAAATATCGAAGGCTACTTCCCTGTTCCGCCTGAATACATAAAAACCAACAAAGAGCTTTTTATGTTAAAGGTCAAGGGTGAAAGTATGATAAACGCCGGAATATTTAACGGTGACCTTGTTATGGTTGAGAAAACCGAAACTGCCAGAAATATGGATATTGTGGTTGCTCTTATAGATGATTCCGCAACCGTAAAGACATTTTATAAAGAAGACGGCTATGTAAGACTTCAGCCTGAAAATGACACTATGGATCCTATTATTGTCAGAGAGAATCTTTCAATTCTCGGAAAAGTAGTCGGACTCTTCAGAACCTTCTAAGTCACATAACACTAAAGCTTTGACACATTTTAATTTAAACATAAAGAAATAATATATAAGACATGTCCTTTACGCAGCATAAGCAAAAGCGAGCTACGCGAGTATATGTCTTTATGTTATTTCTTATTTTGTTTTAATAAAAAAGTTCCTATCAGCTTATATTAATATCACAATAAAATGCATCTTTGTTTTCTTTGCTTGTTATGTATCTGTATCTTATACATTTTCCTTCATTGAATCTGATATGCATTTCGGAATAAGGATAAGCCACCGCTTTATTGAATTGATTAAAGCATTCAACGGAATTATCAATATTAAAGCTGTTCAGCTTTATATTAATTACATATCTTTGAAAATTCACATCTATAGTGTATTTTTTTATACCTTCGTAATGACTCAAAAAATCCATAAGACGGTTATATATTTCTTCATTTTCCTTTATATTAACCATATTAAGATATTCATTTATGACCTTATACATTTGTTTGCCTCCGAATAATCATCTCTGACGGTTAATATATTAATAAATCTGTTTATCCTGAATTCGGTTATGTACATCCTTAAATTCATCAAAATTCTGAATAAATAATTTTACCAATTCATTCAGACGCGGTATCTCTTTTAATGCTGAAAAATAATTCGCCGCGATATCTATACCTGCATAGGTGAACGTCACGAGTGGATATTCGGCAACGATAAATCTGCTGATTCCGTTTGAAAGGCT
>CALGGL010000081.1 GCA_937915975.1 uncultured Lachnospiraceae bacterium
CCTATCCATTTATTTTGATTGATATCCTGTTTCTTTTTGTTACGAAGCATCATAAGAACTTTTTCGTCTTTAATTATGTAACACAAGGTCGTATGTTCACTTTTTGGAAGCTTTGTCTGCTTCAACAACTCATTTTTCAGATATTCATATCTTAATCTTTTCTCTTCCCTGGCAAAATGAACCTCCCGACTCTGTACGGGATTACCATCATAGCAAAGGACCTCATCCCCGAACTGCTCACTTGTTAAATCAAACTTCTTATCTCTGACCACATTATAGCAATGGTAATTTCCGCCCGGACGAAGTACGCCATAAACCTCCCCGCCAAATATATCCTGTACAAGAAATGCTGTAATTGAACATTGACCAAGAGTTTTATTATCAGAAGACCACTCATTTCTTAAACGCGGAGCACACGTATATTCACACCAAATATCCGATAATGCATCATATAAATCACGTGGTGTGCTTATCCCATTATATATATCATTTACAGCAGGCACATCCGCCTGTTCCCATCCGTAGAAATTGTATTCCTTCATTTAAGTCTAATCCCTTCAATATAATTTATAACCTGCATACAATGCTTATATCATCAAATACGATTATGGCCATGCGTTCATTATAACAAAGCAACTTTTCTAAATCAATCAGTTGTTTAGATTGTCCAAATACATTTTGTTTTGATTGTTCAAATACGATTTTTGATATATAATAATTTAGTAAATTAAAGGATATGTGATTTAGATTGTATAAAAACAAGGAGCAAAAAATGAAAAAGCAGAAAATAAAACTATTATCAACTTTGGCTGTAATTCTTATCTTAATAATATTCGGAGCCATATATTTTACAATGCAAAACAAGTATAACAACTATCATGTACGCGATTTGGATTCCTATAAAAAGATAAATATTGATTTAGATGACGGAATCGGTTATTACGGTACGTTAAACAATTATTTCGACTATGATCAGGATACTTTATACAGTATGTATCTATTTTATGATGTTAACGAGGACATATACAGGCTTCTTGGTGATATAAAAATCAAAGCAAAGACAAAAAAAGCTTCAGAAAGCGAGAAACGTTTTGATATCACCTATGTCCCGACCTTCCCTGCTACAAGAATTATGTTTCAGTTCCATGGCGACAACATAATAATCGATGGTGATGAATACAAAACCGAAGGACTTGATGAATTAAGGAAATATATAGCTGAACACACTCTTACAACAGAGGACATCATAGCCTATGCCGGTGAAGATAAGGAAGCCATAAATGAAGTTATAAAAAAAGCCTGGAGCTTAGAAACTGCCACAAGTACCGAAGCTGTAAAAGAAAGCCTTCCTTCCGAAATATCAGATACCGTAACAGCAAAGCTTGATTTTTCCTACTACTTATATCAGACAACCGGCTCAGGAATGGTTATAAATTACTATCCTGTAGCAGACGGCTTCTTCCTTGAATACAAAACTTCCGGCACATTTACACTATACTCCTTAAACGGAAACGCCGAACCGCTTGTAATTGAAAACAACCCTGACGAGGTAAGGAAATATATTGAGGAAAATAAATAAAATCGACCAAAACAGAATCTTTTTTATCTAATAATCAGATAAGATTTTTCGCTTGGGAGGTCATAAATAATGTTAGAATTTGTAACTATAATCGGATACTTTTTATATGTTTTATTTTTAACCCCGCTTATACCTATTATTATACCCATAATTTTATCAAATCAGGCCAAGAAAAAAGACAAAAAAATATTATTGATTATAAGTCGTATCTGGAATGCAGTAAACATATCTCTGCTTACCGCTCTTTTCATCTACTGTGTATATAATTCAATCAGCTATAAGCATCTCGAAACAAAATCATCCGGAAAAGAGTTGTATGTTATTCATACCAATAATAATCTATCTGCAAGTGAAGATTTCGGATTTGGTGATTGCATAATAGAAGATGCCGATGTAATAAAGCTATCAAAAGAATTTTCCAAGGAAAGATTTAAAATCGGCAAAAAAAAAGGCTTTTTATTTACTGCTCAAAAACAAGGCACCACAAACATTCTAATTAAAATAATCGGTGATGTGGATGAAATTCATGTGTATCGCGTAACAGTCGATGAAAGCCTTAACATATCCTATGAATACAAACAAAGCATATCACTAAACAACTTATTTAATCGTTCATACACAATAAACATACCCGCACCATCAAGTGCCTATTATGTGGATATAAATAATAATACCGAGACAGAAATAAAAGACGTTAAAGCATTACAGAAGAATCTAAATACGACATTCGGATACTGTGATTATCCCGATGAGGTGAATTTTGATGAAATGAATTACTTAAAATTAATATACGATAACAAAGAAGAACCACTTATACTCTATATAGATGCTGATAATACCTTCTATATCAATCATTCGAGCTCCGGAATAAAATACTACCACTTAACTCCTGACGAATGGATGGATATTAGTTACTTCATAAATATACAAAACAATTAGTACTATATTTCGAAGACACTTTATTTTTCAATCAGATATAAACAAAAATTTCATTTTATCAATTATTAGATTATATCAGCTATGTTCATCCGCACGAAGTGCGGAATGAGACTTTACACCCGGTAATCTGTAAATAAAAGAATGGATATAAAAGGCAGTTTAATCAACATTTTGCCCGATTTGTGCAAAATCAGAAACGAATGCTTGATGAAGATTCGCTCAGAAAACGAGCTGTTTGAGTGAAGCGAGTTCTCGTTTTCGTGCGAATCTTGAAAGCATAAGTGCGCTGATTTCACAAATCGATGGCAAGTTGATAAACTGCCTTATTATATACATTCTATTTACAGATTACCGGGTGTGAAAGTCTCATCTCTCACACTTGGTGTAACCAAATGAACATAACTCTTATTTATTAGCCATTTCTGTTTTGATAGCCTCAGTAAGTGCCGGTACAATCTTGTTGAGGTCACCAACTACACCGTAGTCAGCTACATCAAAGATCGGAGCATCCTCATCCTTGTTGATTGCGATGATGATATCAGACTCCTCCATACCTGCAACGTGCTGAATAGCACCTGAAATACCGATTGCAAAATAAACATTTGGACGAACAGTCTTACCTGTCTGACCAACCTGAAGTTCCTTTGGCTTCCAGCCTGAATCAACAACGGCACGTGAACATGAAACCTGTCCGCCGATAGCCTCTGCCAAATCCTCAAGAAGCTTGAAGTTCTCAGGTGAACCAACACCACGTCCGCCTGATACAAGAATCTTGGCATCCATGATATCCTTGATATCTGAAACTGCCTTAGAAACCTCAAGAATCTCTACATATCTGTTATTTGGAGTAAATCCAGGATTGAACTCGATAACCTCTGCCTTAGCTCCATCAACCTTGTCAAGCTTCTGCATAACGCCCGGACGAACTGTAGCCATCTGTGGACGATTATCAGGACAAGCGATAGTTGCTATAGTGTTACCACCAAATGCAGGACGAGTCATAAGAAGCTGATTATGCTTCTGCTCCTGTCCCGGAATTGGATTGATAGGAAAATCACCTATCTCAAGTGAAGTACAGTCTGCAGTAAGACCTGTTGCTACTCTTGCTGATACGGTAGGGCCTAAATCTCTACCGATAGCTGTTGCACCAACTAAGAAAATCTCAGGCTTGTACTCATTAATAACTGAAGCAAGTGCATGTGCATATGGCTCAGTTCTGTAATTCTTAAGCTCAGGATCATCTACAACGATAACCTTGTCTGCACCATAAGCAGCAAGCTCATCTGCAAGTGCCTTAACACCTGAACCTACTAAAACTGCTGTTACATCTGTATCTAAATCCTTAGCAAGTCTCTTACCTTCACCGATTAATTCGAAGGAAATGTTACTTAAAACGTTATCAACCTGCTGTGCAAAGACATATACGCCCTTATATTCTTCTAATCCCATTTTATTCACCACTTTTCCTTTATATTATATTACGTGCTTATCTTTTAACTTATCTACGATATACTTAACTGACTCTTCGGCATCAAGGTTAACCTTTTCTCCGCTGCCCTTTCTTACCTTATCGGAAGCTCTTGCAATCTTAGTTGGTGAGCCCTTAAGTCCAAGGTTTGCATCATCAACATCTACAAGATTTGCTCTTCCCCAAGTAGTAATCTCAGCCTTAACTGCATCAAAGATTCCACCAGGAGTCATATATCTTGGATCATTTAATTCTGAAAGTGCTGTAATAAGACATGGCATCTTTGCCTTTAACATATGATAACCGTCATCATACTGACGCTTAACGATAACGCTGTCTCCATCAATCTTAATATCCTGTGCATAAGAGATAACAGGAAGTCCGAGATGCTCAGCAATCTGCGGTCCAACCTGAGCAGTATCACCATCGATAGCCTGACGACCTGTGATAATAAGGTCATACTCAAGATTTCTGATTGCACCTGCGATTGTAGTAGATGTAGCCCAAGTATCAGCACCACCTAAAACTCTGTCTGTTACAAGGATTCCCTTATCAGCTCCCATAGCCATAGCCTCACGAAGAACATCCTCAGCCTTTGGTAATCCCATAGTAAGTACAGTAACCTCTGCACCGTACTCATCCTTTAATCTAAGTGCTGCCTCAAGACCAGCCTTATCATCAGGATTCATGATTGTAAGCATTGCAGCTCTGTTTAATGTACCATCAGGGTTGAACTGAACGCCGCCCTTTGTATCAGGTACCTGCTTTATACAAACGATAATCTTCACGTTGTCTTTCCTCCTCTTCACTTATCCTACTTTAATAAGTTTGCGCTGATAACCATACGCTGAACTTCAGAAGTTCCTTCGTAGATCTCAGTAATCTTAGCATCACGCATCATACGCTCTACATCGTACTCCTTGATGTAACCGTAACCACCGTGTAACTGAACACACTTAGTAGTTACTTCCATAGCTACCTCTGCTGCACAAAGCTTAGCCATAGCAGCCTCAACCGAATATGAAGCCTTAGGATTAACAGCAAACTCAGCCTTCTTCATAGCAGCCTTATATACAAGAAGCTTAGCAGCCTCAACCTTAGTAGCAAGGTCAGCCAAAACAAACTGTGTATTCTGGAACTGAGCTATGCTTCTGCCAAACTGCTTTCTTTCCTTAACGTAATTGATTGTAGTCTCAAGAGCGCCCTCTGCAATACCAAGTGCCTGAGCAGCGATACCGATACGTCCACCGTCAAGTGTATGCATCGCAATATTGAAGCCCTTACCCTTCTGTCCAAGAAGTGCATCCTTAGGGATGCGGCAATCAGTAAATATAAGCTCATAGGTTGATGAACCACAGATACCCATCTTATTTTCCTTAGTACCAAATGTAAATCCAGGAGTTCCCTTATCAACTATAAATGCTGATATTTCCTTCATCTTCTTGCCACGCTTCTCAACAGTACCTGTAACTGCGATAACGATATATACATCAGCTTCCTTACCGTTAGTAATGAAGCACTTTGAACCATTAAGTACCCACTCATCTCCGTCAAGTACAGCCTTAGTCTGCTGTCCCTGAGCGTCAGTACCTGCACCCGGCTCAGTAAGACCAAATGCACCAAGCTTTCTACCTGAAGCAAGGTCAGGAAGATATTTTGCCTTCTGTTCAGGTGTACCATAAGTCTGGATAGGATCAACACAAAGTGAAGTATGTGCTGATACGATAACGCCTGTAGTACCGCAAACCTTAGAAAGTTCCTCAACACACATAACATATGTCAAAGGATCACATCCCTGTCCACCGTTTTCCTTTGGTACAGGAATTCCTAAGAATCCGTACTTAGCCATCTTTTCTACTGTTTCTCTTGGAAATCTGTGCTGTTCGTCGATTTCCTGAGCAAGCGGCTTAACTTCATTTTCAGCGAAATCCTTAAAAAGAGTTCTTGCCATCTCATGTTCTTTGCTCAATGTAAAATCCATGATTTTTGTTCCTCCATTTTATATGTTTTTATAGTTTATATACTATTTTGCGTAGTTAAAGAAACCTTCGCCGGTCTTTCTGCCGAGCTTTCCGTCTGCAACCATCTTCTTAAGAAGCGGCTGTGGAGCATACTTCTCATCCTTAGTTTCAGTATAAAGAACCTCCATAATTGCAAGGCAGATATCAAGTCCGATAAGATCTCCAAGATGAAGAGGTCCCATTGGATGTGATGCACCAAGCTGCATAGCGATATCAATATCCTCAGCTGAAGCAGTACCTGCATCAAGAACACCGATTGCTTCATTTATCATTGGTATTAAGATTCTGTTTACTACAAATCCCGGAGCTTCCTTAACCTCTACAGGAGTTTTTCCGATTTCAACTGCTATAGCCTTAATCTTATCAACCATATCCTGTGGAGTATTCTCAGCCTTGATAACCTCAACAAGCTTCATTCTGTCAGCCGGATTGAAGAAATGCATACCGATAAGCGGTCTGTCTAAGCCCTCACCAATCTTAGTGATAGAAAGTGATGAAGTATTTGAAGCAAATATGCAATCCTTGCTTACCATAGCTGAAAGCTCTTTGAATATATTTTGTTTAATCTCAAGCTTCTCAAGCGCAACCTCGATTATAAGATCACAATCAGCACAGATATTGTTAAGACCTGTTGTAATCTTGCTCATAATCTCTGCACCCTTATCTGCTGTAATCTTCTCTTTACCAACGAGGAAATCTATATTCTTCTGAATCTTAGCCTTTCCACCCTCTGCGTATTCTTCCTTAATGTCACAAAGTCTAACCTCATAACCGTCAGTCATTGCGAAAGCCTGTGCAATACCTGAACCCATAGTTCCGGCACCAATAACTCCTACTATCATTTTTCTTCCTCCTAATAATTTTTTATAACCATAAGCTAAACTTACATTAGGAAAGAAGCAATCGCCCCTTTCCTAATTAATTTCAATATTTACTTGTTTTGGAAAGGAACAACCTTAAGTTTCTTTTCCTTGTCCTTCTCTAAGAAATTACCCATACCTGCCTTCTGG
>CALGGL010000082.1 GCA_937915975.1 uncultured Lachnospiraceae bacterium
TGCTACATACAGCAGACTTATATTATTTGAATTTTTTTCTTCTGCTTTTTTTGAATTAACCTCATTTTTCTTGCGATAGTTTTTTATCAGTTCTTCATCCTTCCTGTGAATTTCTGAATTTTTCTCATCAGAAGAGCCTCCTCTTTGTTTTATAATGTAGTTTTGCATATCCTCATTTTTTGTATAATAGACAAAATATCCCCTTTGCTTTACAAGTTGTCCATGCTCATGCATATAAAATGCATCCTCACTTTCAAGAGAATCCGTGATATATAAAACCTTGTCATTTCCGGGGAAATTATCAAAATGCAATTTTTCAATTTTATCATTTATAGCTGTTGAAAAACCCATTCTCGAAAGAAACCATCCGACAACCGAAAGCTTTGGGAAATTTTCTTTAATCTCGGAATATATATCTGCCCATATTTCTTCGGTAAATTCACATTCATCCATATCGAATTCCAAATTCTGGGCATCTACGGCTCCGCTTATAAAAATAACATCTCCGACATCGGACCTTTTTTTCTCACCGAGAAGAATTGCACCTCTTGCATGAGTACTTCCCGGTCTTGCCAAATAATTAAGATATGTAACAACATAGTCCTCTATGTAAATTCTTTTATTACCCGAAGGACTTCCTATCTGCCTTATATTTTTAGGGAGCTTTAATCCTATGTTTTCTGCCTTTTTATCCCCTTCCTCTTCCTTATGTATATTGCCCTGATTTTCTTTGCTGCTGTCATAAATTATTTCAATCATTTTCATCCACCTTTCCAAAATAGATATTTCACGTAAGCACAACGGGATACTTGTCCGTTATGTAATTACATATAATGAAAAGATAGCATTAATTTATAACAGCCTTAGTCTAATTGTGTCGGCTGTTTATTATTTTTCATCGCATTTTTCTTCTATATTTATTTGATATTTTTTACGGAATATGATATTTTGACATTTCTGATTAAATTCCTTATAACCTGTTAATAATAATTGCATAAATTAATATTATATACAGCTAAAAGAGGTAATTATGATTAATACCCCGGTTAAAAAATGTATTACGGAATATTTCAGTGTTGAAAATCCCGGCTCTTATGTTCAGCTCGGAAAATACATTACTAAGAATCTTATAGACCTTAATATAAACAACTACACTCCCGTCATCCTTTGCATAGGAACTGACAGAGCAACGGGAGACTGTTTAGGACCTCTTGTAGGAGAACAGCTTATTAATTATAATAACAATTATAATGTTTTGGGTACTTTGGGCTTTCCTGTCCATGCCCTAAACCTAAAACAGGCAATAAGACTTATTCATTCCGAGATTCGCAATCCGTTTATAATTGCAGTTGATGCCGCCTTGGGAAGCCGTTCCCATGTCGGTTATATATCGGTAAGCAACTGTCCTATAGCGCCAGGAAAAGGTGTAAATAAAAATTTACCGGCGATAGGAAATATCTCTATCACCGGTATAGTAAACATGTTAAGCAGGAATCCATCACTTCTTCAAAGTACAAGACTTCATACCGTAAAGGTTCTTGCCGACTGCATAGCTGATGCGTTGAAATATTCGATTGATTATCTGGAAGATTTCTGACCCTTGTACAGGTTGATAGCCTCTGATACGGTATCAGCCTGTCCTTCTTCCATTAAACTGATAAGGTCCGAAAGTTTATCCTCCTTGCAAAACTCCTCTCCGATATATCTTGCATATTTGTTGGTTATATACAAAACCTGATCGGAATATTTTTTCTCACCTTGTGTTATCTTGCTTTCAATTTCTTTCTTTTCTGACTTAAGCCTTTCCAACTCCGGAAGTCTTCGTTGATTTATCTCATCCTTAATAACATTTTTTGTATCCGCTTCAAAAAGCTTAAGTGCATCCTGCTTTTCATCGCTTATTTTGTCTGCTTCCTTATCCAGCTCCTTAAGCTTCTTATCAAAGGAAGACAGATTATAATAGCTTTCATCCTGATCCTTGCTTATGGAGTTCTTTATAGCATCCGCATGCTTGTTGTTAGCCTTAATCTTGTCCCTTATGGCTCTGGTTTCCTTTAAAACTTCAATATTTCGCATCTTAGTCGAACTGTAAATTGCAAAATACACAATCAGCAATATTATAAATACAAGAGTAAAAATCAATGTACACCAAAAAGCCATATTGATGTTTTCCTTGTGTGACAAAACCGCCTTTTTGAATATAAGCATAGTAACAAAAGGAATTCCGATAAAATAAACAATAAATTCCAAAAGCATCGTTAATATCTCATCAGAACCTTTCGGCATAAACATTGTATAAAAAAGCTTGGACGAACAAAAGGATGAAACCTTATTTTTCTTAAGCAATGTTTTCATCTCAACCTCAAGATCACGATTATCATTTCGTATATCCTTGGTTTCCTCAAGAATTCGCTCGTTCATCTGTTCAGTTTTCTTTTTACCGCGTTTATTTTCAACCTTTTTTCTTCTGGAACGGTTATCATCTATACGCTCGTCATAAATATCAGAAAGCTCCTGCTTTCTCTTCTTTATGGTAGATGTTATTTCATCCGAAATGGATTTTTCCTCCGATGCGATATTCTTTGTAAGCTTCTTTTGATACATACGCATCTTCTCAAGCTCGGATGCCATAGCATCACGTTTTGTTACCTCATCTCTAATCTCTATTAGATAATCCTGCTTTTCAGCAAAAACATTATCTGATTTTGCCATTTTAATGTACCTTTCCCTTCTATCATTTGTATGACAAGTTAAAAGCGATAATCGCAAGGCAATTATCGCTTATTCATATATTCCGCAAGAGTTTCTTTATCAACCTTGATTCGATTATCCATGGTCTTCATAATGTCAACTATCTGATATTTTCTGTATACCCCGTTATTGCTGAGGTCATATATACTGTTAGTTGTAAAGCCAAGAACAATCGGTCTTAAAATATTCTTAGGATTCTCTGAAAGAACCAATCCCTTTTCATGGTTCGAAAGCTCTATACATACACCCGGAGTCAGTATATTAATACTCTTAATCAATGCACCGACAACCTCTTCATCATACTCATCCTTATTGAGAAGAAGATACTTAACAGCAGCAATCTCAGAAACAGGTTCCTGTGAAAGCTTCATACTGGTCATGGTATCAAATAGATTGGACACCTTAAGAATCTTAGTACTCTTAAGCAGCTTACCTGCATCCTCTGTCCTCTCTCCGTACTCTATTCTGTGCATCTGAGCAACTATTCTTCTAACTCCGCTGTCTATGCCAAGCTCAGGTCTTAATAATCCAAGTCCGTCACTCTGGAATTTTCTTACAATAATCAAATCATTGGTATCGTAATCATCATATTTTTCCTTTATCTTATCCGGCAAAAGCAGTTTTCCTATATCATGTAAAAGAGATGCCATAACTATCTCTTCCTGCTCACTCGGAGTATAATACATCTGCGCAGAAATAAGTGCACAAAGAATGGCGGTATTAATCACATGTTTATAAATATAATCAGTCGTACTTCTTAAACTCTGAGTGAAATTAATTTTATGATCAAGCCTGCCATAGTTAGTTATAATAGCATTGGTCAATCTTTTAAGATTAACCGGCTCTCTTCCTGCAATCAAATTGTTGAGTTCCTCTCTGATACTGAATACTGCCATGGTCTGAAATCTTTCAAAATCCAGATCCTCTTCACTCATTGGAGGAACAGGCTCCGCCGGTTCAAGAATATATAAGCCGAGAAGCTCAAAATTCTTAACACTTTCTATACCCTGAAGTGTAAGTCTTGTATTACGCTCATACAAAAGTACACCCGACTTGTTATATATAGGTTTTGCTAATCGCATACCATATTTTAAGTCCTCTGACTTAACAAATATCATACTGTGACCTCCTTACCCCAAAGAGTTTTGTCAACATACCTATTAACATTTTAACACAGCAAAGCGCATAATACAAGCAACAATGTTATTTTGAGAGCAGTTATTTTACCACCTTATGGGTTCTGTTTAATGCACTGAACAATGCGTATACAGACGCATCAATGATATCATTCTTAATACCCGTTCCCCAAACAGTCTTATCCATACCATCAACGTCTATTCCTACATAAGCACATGCCTGGGAATTTGAACCCTGCTGAAGGGCATGCTCCTCATAGCTTGTAACATCGAAATTAATATTAAAATGCTTCATAATAGCATTACTTACTGCGTCAAGACGTCCGTTTCCATGGCCATGATAAACCTTCTTTTCTCCTGTTGCCGAAACTATTATGGTAATCTCCGCATCTATTCCGTCAACCTGCTTAAAATGTGACTCAAGAAGTTTTACATCATCCTCTCTGTTCACATACTCTTTCTGGAATATATCAAGTATCTCCTTTGGCGAAAGTTCCTTATGCTCGTGGTCTGATACATCCTTAACCGCATATCCCACATCCTCACGCATCTTAGCCGGAATATCTATACCATACTTTTGTTCAAGTATAAAGCCTATTCCGCCCTTTCCGGACTGACTGTTAATTCTTATAACATCACCATCATATTTTCTTCCGACATCCTCAGGATTAAGCGGAAGATACGGTACTGTCCACATACCGTTTCCGTCGGTTTCACGATACTTCATACCCTTAGCGATAGCATCCTGATGCGAGCCCGAAAATGCTGCAAATACAAGCTTTCCTGTATATGGTGAACGCTCATAAACCTTCATTCCGGTCACTCTCTCATATATCTCCGTTGTAAACGGAAGATTACTGAAATCAAGATTAGGATTAACTCCATGAGTATACATATTCATTGCAAGAGTTATTATATCAACATTTCCGGTTCTCTCACCGTTACCGAAAAGCGTTCCCTCTATTCTGTCAGCACCAGCAAGAAGTCCAAGCTCTGCATCCGCAACTCCGGTTCCTCTGTCATTATGTGGATGAAGTGAAAGTATGACATTTTCCCTGTCATGCATATTTTCGCTTAAGTACTCTATCTGACTTGCATATACATGCGGAAGTGACATCTCAACGGTTGCGGGAAGATTGATTATTACCTTTCTTTCCGGTGTCGGCTTCCAGATATCTATAACGGCATTACATACCTCCAAAGCATATTCAGGTTCTGTTCCGGTAAAGCTTTCCGGTGAATATTCAAACGGATATTTTACATTATACTCATCGGCAAGATCATTTAAAAGCTTGGCACCGTCTGTTGCTATCTTAAGTATTTCCTCTTTTGACTTTTTAAATACCTGAACCCTCTGAGCATAGGATGTGGAATTATAAAGATGCACTATGGCATTTTTTGCACCCTGCACCGCCTCAAAGGTTTTCTTAATAATATGCTCTCTTGCCTGAGTAAGCACCTGAATGGTTACATCATCCGGTATGAGATCTTCCTCTATAAGTGTACGGCAGAACTGATACTCTGTCTCAGAAGCAGCAGGAAATCCTACCTCAATCTCCTTAAATCCGATTCTTACAAGTTCCTTGAAAAACTCTATTTTTTCATCAAGGCTCATAGGTACGATAAGTGCCTGATTACCGTCTCTTAAGTCAACACTGCACCATGCGGGTGCCTTATCGATATACTCCTTATCCACCCATTTTGTGCTTTTTACCGGAGGCATATAATAGCCTCTTTGATAATTCTTTACATTCTCCATCATAATACATTCCTCCATTCACATTTTTAGATTTGTCAGCATTTGCTGTCCATCTGTGATTTATATAAATGTGATACATAATTTAAAATAAAAAAACTCACATCTCTAACAAGCCTTAGAGACGCAAGTTATTGCGCGGTACCACTCTAATTCATACATATAGTATGCACTCTCACAGATACGGACTATCATGTCTTATATCCTCCTGATATGACGGTCAGGACCCGTTCGTGTCTACTGATATCTTATTCATAATACCGTTCAACCGACTGCTCCAAGGCGAGTTCAAAAAACATTCAGTACTGTCTCGCACCACCCGACAGCTCTCTTAAACCTTCAGAATTTCTACTACTCCTCTTCATAGCATTTACAGATACACCTTAACATATTTCACACTCTGTGTCAAATAAAACTTCTGTTTATCACAAGAAGACAGATATCAGGTTGGTTAATATACTGAACAAAGAAAGCAGGCGGTTT
>CALGGL010000083.1 GCA_937915975.1 uncultured Lachnospiraceae bacterium
ACTTGTTTCATCGGTAAGCTGTGGAGTTGTGAGTATTACTTCTTCGCCATCCAAGCTTGTTCCAATAAGAATAACCGAATATTCCGCATCCTTATAATTGTCTCCGGTTTTTCCTACATCCCAGCTAAAGGTATACGTGTTATTTCCGTTAGCATTTATACCCTGTATAAGATTTTCTTCTATTACAGGCTTTGGCTGTTCAAACTGGTCACGTCTTGTAAGATAAAAATCATTTCCGATATTATATATATCATCAGATGTAGGTCCGGCATCTCTGTCAGTATAGCTAATGACAGCATTACCCCAAGCATCCAAATTCGTTACAAAATCCTTACTTGCAATAGCTCCGTTCTTGTTACCGTTGGAACGATATCTTAATATATAGTCAAATTTTTCATCAGCATATGTTGCAATCCACTTATAACCGATTTTTATATTCTTACTGTATATTCCGTTTCTGTAGCTGTTTGTAACAGTCCAATCAGGAACATTATCCGAACGGTCGGTTATTTCCGAAGGAACCGTCATAACAACCTTACATTTTGCTATATTGGTATCCTTTGCATTTGTTCCGTTATAATTTATATCCTTACCTATATAGTAAGTGTATCCGAGCTGTTCGGATGTTTCATTTTCACCCGAATACTCATAAGGCATATGATGAACCTGATAATGTCCCGTTTTGTCGGCAAGCTGTTCATCAGCATCAATTGAAGCTGAATAATAGATATCATAGGTTCCGTCATGGTTGTCATAGATAACGTAACCCGGCTTAAGCTTAGCATTTGCTTCATCATATATTCCCGGTGAAACGCCCAAATCAGCTGCCTTAATACCTGCTTCGTTGAAGTACTCATCATCAACTATTGCCTTAATATCATCCAAGCTCTCAAGCTTAACGCCGGTCGCAACCTCGTGACCAAATCTCATCATATAATTCTGCGTAGCATACAGATAGGTTCTGAGTTCAAAATTTCTCTCAAGAATATCCTCAGGGAGTCCCGATAAGGATATGGTTGAATAAGACATTGAGCCACCGGCTCTTGCCGCAGTATGAATATTACCTCTGTCATATGCGACATATACACCAAGTGTATTGTCATATGCTATCAAATCTCCTACAGTATATAAATCAACCTGCTTTGCACCTATCTGTATATTATATGTTAATTCTTCAAGTGATTTACCATAGAATCCGAGGAATTCAGTAGTTTCAACATATAAGTTACTTGCAGATCCGTTAGCATGCTCTGCTCCGCTCATCAATGCTCCGGCAAGATATGTGTATACGGAATTCATATACTTATTATTGTATGCGCTCGTCGGTTCAGCATGTGCATTTACACCCGTATCTCCTGTAACAGAGCTTGCGGTTAAGGTGAACGGATCGCTATACGCCAATCCTTCGGAAACATTTATTTCAATGTTATTACTATTACCAAATATTTTCTTCGGACTGTTAATCAGAATTCTTACGGAATCCTGATAATTTTCTATTTCCTGATAATCATCAAAATTATCAATAACAACTACAGCCTGATTTCCCGTAATGTACTCTATATGGAATTCAGGTGTAGGAAGTGCAACCAAAGCATTTTCCAAATTAAATTCATATTCATCAGAATCATATTTACCTTCATCATCAGCACCGGCATTTAATCTATGGTAAGCACTGATTGCCTTTACATAAAATCTGATAGAATAATTGCCTGTACCGCCTGCAGCCCTGTAATTCGCATCTATCTGACCTCCTCCGTAGGTTGTGGAACATGTTGTATCTGCTGTAATTATGGCCTCAGAATAGTCCGATGAATATTTTACATCACCGTTTGAATCTATCAATTCATAGCGTGTAAAATAGCCGGTTGCATTCTTCACCTTGCCCCACGATAAAGTATAAGTACCCTTTGAATTAGTTATCTTACCATTCGACGGTTTTACAAGCTTAACATAAGGGTCATAGGTCTGGGTATACAGGAACTCTTCGTATTTCGGATCAAGCTCTTTAAATACCGCTACCCTCGTATCCTTAGCCCATGTATCCTTGCCCTCAGGTGTATCAAATTTAGGATCATATTCCGAAACATCATTATAGAAGGTTGCAGATTTCAAATCATTAACCATTGTAATTCCGTACTCTTCATTACCTTCCAATCCTTTAATATTAGGATAAAGCTTTATCGTTCCGTCAGCCTCTTTCTTGTAAA
Source organism: uncultured Lachnospiraceae bacterium (assembly GCA_937915975.1). Taxonomy (GTDB): domain Bacteria; phylum Bacillota; class Clostridia; order Lachnospirales; family Lachnospiraceae; genus Coprococcus_C. Next base: position 2,208 of record CALGGL010000083.1, read on the forward strand.
TAAGCTCATTTGCAACGGATGTCTGGAACAAATCAGTCTTTCCCTCGTCAGGATCAATAGGGAAAAGAAGTCTATCGCTGCTTCCCTTTTCAGACCATCTGAAGCCTCCGAAGTTAATATATGAATTATTTGTACACTTAATATACAGTTTTACTTTGCTGACTCTGCCGGAGCATGCAGCAGGAACATTTATTGCAGCTTCATAATGATTTAAAGCGGAATTAATCGTATTCGGATTATCCTGTGATCCTGCACTGTAGCTGTTGCCACTTTCATCTGTAAACACAGCATAGTAAGCATAATTACGTTTTGTTCCGCTATCCAATCCGTTATGGGTATCAAAATAAACATATATAGCTCCGAGCCCCTCAGCTTCATCCTCATATGATAAATCAAAATCAAACGAAAGCCAGCTTGAAGCCTGATTCCAATTCGGAAGATTATATGAAAGTCTTGCACCGTTTAGTAAAGACAAATCCGAAGTGTAATCATAAAGCAAAGCATTCTGATAACCATCGGCATAATTACCGGAAGTACCTACACTGGCAATAGGAACAACCGCCGAAGATGTAAAAGCAACACTTGTTTTTGTAACCTTCTCAACATAATTATTCTTTGATTTAAGGTCACTTTCTTTCGAGATTTTTTTTTCGAAGGATTTGTCCATGTTTTCATCACTGTCTTCGTCCTCGTCCAGTTCGACTATGGTCATATCATTATTTGTTTTTTTCAGGTTGCGGAATTTAAACGTCATAAAAAAATAGTCGGTTGAGTCATATTTAACTGATTTATTTTTTGAAAATAAATTAAAATATTTTGGCTTGCTATTATCATTTGAAACATTTGATGACGAATTTTCTTTGATTAAAAATAAAATATTATTAATACTTACTGAAATTATATTATATATCGGCTCGCCTTTTTCTATATGAATTGTCTCTTTTGATTCTTTTGATTTAATATCTTTATTATTTTCTTTATTATTATTTATATCATTATTATTATTATTGATATCATTATTTTCATCAGTGTTGAACATTTCGAAAGAGAAGCCAACATTGGTCATTTTAATTTTGATAAGATTTCCTTCTTTTAAATCGAAGCTTTTATTTTTATTAATTTTTAATATGAGCGAAGAGAATTTTCCTCCTATTGACATTTTTGGTTTTTGTTTTTTCATTTGCTTCTCGATTTCTTTTATTGCTTTTTTATCGAAATTTAATTTTTTATTTTTTTTTTCTTCGTCTTCTTTTTTTTCTTCGTCTGTTTTTATATTTTTGAATGCTTTAATATGATTTTTTAATCCGAATATGTCAAATAAATTAAGTAATTTATTATTAAATAATTCGGAACAATATTTATCATATATTTGATAC
>CALGGL010000084.1 GCA_937915975.1 uncultured Lachnospiraceae bacterium
AAAAGTCATAAACTATAATTTCATTCGTATTGAAAAACAGTTAAAGGAAAATACAGATATGAATCACAATAAAACAAATTACAATTTTTTCTTTTTCTTTATAAACGCGATGGATTTTAAATTATAGATAACAAAGTAAAAGCTTTGATATATATAATATAATTTCCACCGCTGCTTTTGATGATATAAAGTTTTAAAAGCAGCGGTGGTTTTTTTATGCTAATCAAAATATGATTATAGGAGGATAAAATGGACACAAAAAACAAAACAGCCTACAGCGGAGTTGAAGGCGCATTTGCACATATAGTGGCAAAGAAAACATTTCCTTTTGATGAGCTCATTGCCTATTCAAGCTTCGAAGATGCTTACAACGCTGTTTTAAAAGACGAATGTGAGCAAGCGGTACTGCCGATTGAAAACAGCTATACCGGTGAAGTCGGTCAGGTAATTGACCTGATGGTAAGCGGCGAGCTTATTGTTGACAATGTAATTCCATATAAGATTTCACAAAATCTTCTCGGAATCAAGGGTTCAAGAGTAAGTGATATAACCAAGGTAATAAGTCACTCTCAGGCTCTTGCGCAGTGTGAAGGCTATATAAGAAAGCATGGTTTTGAAGAGACTCTTGCAACCAATACTGCAATGGCAGCAAAAGAAGTATCCGAGCTTGGAGACATTCATCTGGCAGCCATCGCAAGTAAGGAAACAGCCGAGCTTTACGGGCTTGATATACTTCACGCAAACATAAATGAAATGAATGATAACACGACCAGATTTGCAGTCTTTAGAAAGAATTACTCCGACAAAGACACCAAAAAAGATAAAAACAGCTTTATACTTATTTTTACGGTAAATGACGTTGCAGGTGCACTTTCCAAAGCAATTGCGGTTATAAGTGATTACGGCTTTAATATGAAAGTTTTAAGAAGCCGTCCGTCTCATCATAAGGCATGGGAATATTATTTCTACGTCGAAGCGGAGGGAGATATAGATACCCCTGAAGGAAGTCAGATGATAACCCGTCTTAATGCTGTATGCAACCTTGTAAAAATTGCCGGAAAATACAGTTAATATAAATATTTCAAACTAAAAACCCAAGCAACTAATTATTTTATAAAAAAACAAACGGAGGAATTAATTATGAATATGATATTTGAAAGAAAACTTGCATTACCTGCTGAGTTAAAGGAAATGTATCCTTTAACCGGAAGAATTGGAAAAATTGTTGAAGAAAGGGATATCGAAATAAAGAATATTTTATCCGGTAAATCTGATAAGCTTCTTCTTATCATAGGTCCATGCTCCGCAGATAAAGAAGAAAGTGTCGTCGACTATGTATCACGCCTTGTACCTATACAGGAAAAGGTTAAGGATAAGATTTTCATCGTTCCGCGTGTTTATACCAATAAACCGAGAACCACGGGCGAAGGCTACAAGGGTATGCTTCATCAGCCCGATCCAAACGAAAAGCCTGATATGTTCAAGGGAATTGTTGCAATCAGAGAGCTTCATATGAGGGTTATTTCCGAAACAGGCTTCTCCTGTGCAGACGAGATGCTTTATCCTGAAAATGCGGAGTACTTAAATGATGTTCTCGGATATATAGCCGTAGGTGCACGCTCCGTTGAGGATCAGCAGCACCGCCTTACAGCCAGCGGATTGCCTGTACCCGTCGGAATGAAGAACCCTTCAAGCGGTGACATCTCAGTTATGATGAATTCCATAACCGCAGCACAGCACGGTCATACATTCATTTACCGCGGTTGGGAAACTCACTCACAGGGCAACCCTTACGCACACGCTATCCTTCGCGGCTATAACAATAAGCACGGACAGCCTATGCCAAACTACCACTACGAGGATCTTGTACGACTTTGTGAAGTTTACGCTGAAAAGAATTTAAAGAATCCTGCCGTTATCATTGATGCAAACCATGCAAATTCCGGTAAGGATCCGTTCCAGCAAAAACGTATCATAAATGAAGTTATCAGTAACTGCAATTACAACAGCGACATCAAAAAGCTTGTCAAAGGCTTTATGGTAGAAAGCTATATCGAAGACGGCAACCAAAGCGTTGACGGTGGAGTATACGGTAAATCAATAACCGATGCCTGCCTCGGCTGGCCAAAAACCGAACAGCTCATTTACGAAATAGCAGACCGCCTGTAACCCCTGCACCCTCACCCCCCGCAGCTTGAAACAGCACGTGTCGTGCTGCTTCAAGCTGCGGGGTGTGAGGATGCAGGGGAGTTAGAAAGCTGCTTTGTAGATTTCGGTTGTGACATCGGATTTGTTCATTGAGTAGATGTGTATGCCGTCTACTCCGTGACTGATAAGGTCGGTTACCTGATTGATTGCATATTCGGTGCCTGCTTTTCTCATGCCTTCCGGATCATCGCCGTATTTTGCAATTATGTTTGAAAGCTTCTTTGGTACG
>CALGGL010000085.1 GCA_937915975.1 uncultured Lachnospiraceae bacterium
GAGATCTACACTCTTTCCCTACACGACGCTCTTCCGATCTATTGCGATAAACAGAAGTTTAAATCCACCCGCCATCGAATTTGACAACTTCGCCGGTGAAGTAGGATGGCATTTCAAGGAGTCGGCTTATGAAAAGTGCGGCTTCTTCACTGGTTGCCATACGTCCGTATGGGATTTCCTCACATAATGCGGATTTCTCTTCCGGTGTAAGTTCGCTGTTCATGTCGGTATCAACTGCGCCAAAAGCAATAGCATTTACTGATATGTTACTTGGAGCAAGCTCCTTGGCAAGAGCTTTTGTGAAGCTGTTAATTGCTCCCTTGGTAGCGGAATAGCTAACCTCACAGGAAGCTCCGACAAGTCCCCAGACAGAGGATACATTTATTATGTGACCACATTTTTCATGAAGCATATGAGGGACAACCACATGGCAGGTGTTGTAAACAGAGGTAAGATTGGTATTAAGCATTTTCTGCCATTCGGAAGGGGTAACATCAGTAAATAATCCGATGGAAGCTATACCGGCGTTGTTGATGAGAGTATCGATACGACCGGATTTATTAATTATGGAAGAAACCATATCCGATACAAAATTATAGTCCGAAACATCACCTGTAAAGGTCATACCCTCGCAGTTGTTTTGCTTCATAGATGAGGCGGTTTCTTCAAGTTTATCTTTTTTATCTTTACAGCAAATAGCGATTAATTCATAGTCATTTGAAAGCTCTATGGCACAGGCTCTGCCTATACCTCTTGAGGCTCCTGTAATCAATGCGGTTTTCATGGGTGAGCTCCTTTCGTATATTACCTTGCAAGCCTGCACCTTGGGGTGTTCGCCTGCTTCGCAGATAACTTATATTTGTCTATTATACTACGAATAGGTGAGCCGGGCAAATGAAAAGCATTTATAAAGTGAGCTTTTAGTAGTTGTTGCAAAGTGGTTGAAAAAAACAATTAACTTTGCTATACTACAGATTATAGATTTTACGGAGGTAATGTTCCTATGAAGAAACAAAGTGCTGCGGGCTTATTTTTTTCGATATTATTAAGAGCTGTGGTTATTATACTTGGAATTGCGATTATAGGATTTGGTATTTTCTTTATTATAAAAGTGGTTAAGACGGATAAAACGGATAAGGCGCCGACAACAACGGTGAGTGATAATGTTCTTACCGAGGCAGAAGCACACGATGATTTGCTTTATGAGACAGCAACTGAAGCAACCGAAACATCGGTGCCGGAGTCTTCGGAGCCTGCCGAGGGTACTTCATATAATAAGAATATTCTTGTGCTTAACAGTACTGATGTAACCGGACTTGCGGGAAGATGGTGCGGAAGACTTAACGATTATGGCTATACCTATACGACTGCTTCCGATTTTGCTACTCTTCAGGAAACTACAAGGGTCATTGCAAAGGAAGAGGGAGTAGGTCAGGATTTGGTTCAGTTTTTCAATGGCGCAAGCTATGAGGTCGGAACAGTAACCGAGGGTGTTTCGGTTTCCACCGACGAGTACGATATTGTTATCATAATTGGAACAGCCGATAATGACGGTCAATAATTATTTTTGATATAAAAAGTTTCGGACGTTTTTTGAAATATAATAAATGACCGGATATAATGCATTTACGAATATAATAATTAAAACTCCTCATACTACATATGAGGAGTTTTTTATGAGTAAAGATAATAATTTCAGACAAAAAAGTAATGAGACAGAAGGTAACAGAATAAATAAAAAGGTAAGCAATCTCGCAATTAAAGTATCAAAAAGTACTGTAATTAAGCAATATATTGCCATAACCGCAGGTGCATTTCTTATGTCTGCCGCACTTGTTATATATTTTAACGAGCTCGGAATTGTTGTGGGAGGAGTAACCGGTATAGCGGTTATACTGAACAATACGCTTGGTACACCGATGTGGATTGTAAATGCGGCTGTAAATATTCCGCTGTTCATAATAGGCTACAAAACCTTTGAACATCAGACATTTATAAAAACAGTTTACGGTACGGCTATGCTTTCGTTTTTTCTGGCGGTCACACCGAATGTAAATCTTAGAACAGACAGCTTTCCTGTAAATGTTGTGATAGGAGCATTTTTGATGGGAATGGGTCTTGGGCTTATCTTGAGCTCGGATGCGTCTTCCGGCGGAGTTGATATGGTTTCGACTATGATAAGCAGAAAAAACAAATATGTTTCAATACCTGAAATGATGCTTTTTATAGATGGTGTTATTATTCTTTGCGCCATAAGCTTTTTTGGAATTGTAAAGGGAATATATGCGGTAATTGCACTCGTAATTGAGACAAAAATTTCAGATAATATTATAAAGGGCTTTAAACGTTCCAAGCTTATTTATATCATTTCTCCGTCATATAAGGAGCTGGCTGATTATATTGTATATGTGCTGGAAAGAGGTGTAACCTATATAAACATAGTTGGCGGATATACTAATGAAAACAGAAAAATGATTATGTGCGTTGTGTCCGGTAGAGAACTGGTTAAAATCAAACAAATAATAGGTCGAATTGATGCGAAATCGGTATGCTTTATAAGCGATATAAGTGAGGCTTTTGGTGAAGGTTTCACAAAACTGACATAGTTGAAATGAATATATTATTGTTAAAAATATCTAAAATCCGTGTCGAAAAATAATTGATATACAAATTACACAATATTTTTTAAACTTCTTTGGTAAATAGTTATATGGTTTTTAAATGTGAACTGTTGTAAAATCGGTATATCGTGAGTCAGAAAATTTAGCTAATCTAAGGAGGAAAATTTAAATGGCTAGTTTATCACTTAAGAATATTTACAAGATTTACCCAAACGGCTTTAATGCTGTTAAGGACTTTAATCTTGAGATTGAAGATAAGGAATTCATTATCTTCGTTGGTCCTTCAGGATGTGGTAAGTCTACTACACTTCGTATGATCGCAGGACTTGAGGACATAAGCTCAGGTGAGCTGTGGATCGGCGATAAGATGGTTAACGATGTAGAGCCAAAGGACAGAGATATTGCGATGGTATTCCAGAACTACGCTTTGTATCCACATATGTCAGTTTATGATAACATGGCATTCGGACTTAAGCTTAGAAAGGTACCTAAAGAGAGAATTGATAAGCAGGTTCATGAGGCTGCTAAGATTCTTGACATCGAGCACTTACTTGACAGAAAGCCAAAGGCTTTATCAGGTGGACAGAGACAGAGAGTTGCTATGGGACGTGCAATCGTCCGTGAGCCAAAGGTATTCCTTATGGATGAGCCTCTTTCAAACCTTGATGCAAAGCTCAGAGTACAGATGCGTGTCGAGATTTCAAAGCTTCATCAGAGATTACAGACAACTATCATCTACGTTACACATGACCAGACAGAGGCTATGACTCTTGGTACAAGAATCGTAGTTATGAAGGATGGTATTGTACAGCAGGTTGATACTCCACAGAACTTATATGATAACCCATGCAACTTATTCGTTGCAGGATTCATGGGTATGCCACCTATGAACTTCATTGATTGTAAGGTTGTTAAGTCAGGAGCAGACGTATTACTTATGTTTGGTTCTCACTCAATCAAGATTCCTGATGCTAAGGCTCAGAAACTTATTGCCGGCGACTTTATTGATAAGGAAGTTGTTCTTGGTATCCGTCCTGAGGATATTCATGATGAGCAGCTCTTCATCGAGTCATCACCTGAGAGTGTTATCGATGCAAGAATTAATATCTACGAAATGCTTGGTGCTGAAGTTTACTTATACTTCACTATCGATCAGTTTGATATTACTGCAAGAGTTAATGCTCGTACAACTGCAAGACCTGGCGATACAGTTCAGTTCGCATTTGACTTAAGTAAGATACATATCTTCGATAAGGAAACTGAGGAAGTTGTAGCTAACTAATTCTGAGTGAATTAATTAAATATCAAATATTTTGAGGAAATGCATAAAAAATGTGCATTTCCTCTTTTTTTTTTCACAATTTTATTATAAAATATACTATGTATGGGTATGTCGTAGTAAGAATACCACAAATTATAAAAAACAAGGAGTGATAAAATGATATCAAATCAGATACTCCAGGATACAATTGATGGAGTGAAAAATATTACACGTGCTGAACTATGTGTAATGGACACGGAAGGTAAGATTCTTGCATCTACAATAAGAGATGTCAGTGATTGTGAGGAGGCCGTTGCCAATTTTGCGGAGTCTCCTGCGGAAAGTCAGGTTATGAAAGGATTCCATTTCTTTAAGATTTATGATGAGAATGAATTGGAATACATCCTTTTGGTTAAGGGTGAGGCTGATGATGTATATGTAATCGGAAAAATGGTTGTGTTCCAGATACAGAATCTTTTGGTTGCATATAAAGAAAGATTTGATAAGGATAACTTTATTAAAAACCTTCTGTTAGACAATTTACTCCTTGTTGATATATATAACAGAGCAAAAAAGCTTCATATTGAAACTGATGTTAAAAGAGTTGTATTTATTATTGAAACAAAAAATGAAAAGGATACCAATGCCTTAGAGACAATCAGAACACTTTTTGCAAGTAAGTCAAAGGATTTCATAACCGCTGTTGATGAGAAGAATATAATACTTGTAAAAGAGGTAAAGGCCAATGAAACCTACGAGGATATGACTAAAACCGCAAAGGTTATAGTTGATATGCTCAATACTGAAGCTATGTCCTCGGTAAATGTTTCCTTTGGTACAATCGTTAACGAGATAAAGGCTGTATCCCGTTCATATAAGGAGGCTAAGCTTGCGCTTGAGGTAGGTAAAATCTTCTATAGTGATAGGAACATAATATCATATAGCAACCTTGGTATAGGAAGACTTATATACCAGCTTCCGAAGCAGCTTTGTGAGATGTTCATAAAGGAAATATTTGATGGGAAATCACCGGATGAATTCGACGAGGAGACTATAACTACTATTAATAAATTCTTTGAGAATAATCTTAACGTATCAGAGACCTCAAGGCAGTTATATATTCATCGTAATACCTTAGTCTATAGATTAGATAAGCTGCAGAAGAGTACAGGTCTTGATTTAAGAATATTTGAGGATGCAATTACATTTAAGATTGCACTTATGGTTGCCAAATACATGAGATATATGGATTCTCTTGAATATTGATATGAATCGGAGAAAAATTTTTAAGAATTTATTAAGATGCTTGAATTGGAATAACTAACCATTGACAGCTGTATATATGATTTGATATACTTTGTGTAACAGAAATGTAACAAATTTGTAATATTTGGAAAATTATAATTTAAGTCTAATGATTTAACAGGAGATAATTTATTATGATATATTTAGATCATGTGAAATACAAATATCCGGGCGGAAAAAAATACGCTTTAAATGATGTTAACATTAAGATTGAACCCGGCGAATTTGTATTTATAGTCGGTTCAAGCGGTTCGGGTAAGACATCACTGATAAAGCTTTTACTTAAGGAGATGGAGCCGACCTCAGGAAGTCTTAAGGTTGCGGGAGTTGATTATGCAAAGCTAAAAAGAAAGAATATTCCTAAGCTTAGAAGAAGAATTGGAGTAGTTTTCCAAAACTTCAGACTTTTAAAGGACAGAACAGTTTATGAGAATGTTGCGTTTGCTCAGAGAGTGGTTGAAACTCCGTCAAGATATATAAGAAGACAGGTTCCGGCTATGCTTACTCTTGTGGGACTTGCCGATAAGTATAAATCTTATCCTAAGCAGCTTTCGGGTGGTGAGCAGCAAAGAGTAGCACTTGCAAGAGCGCTTGTTAATAAGCCGGAGCTTTTGCTTGCCGATGAGCCTACAGGTAATCTTGATCCAAAGAACTCTTGGGAAATAATGAGACTTTTGGAGGATATAAATCGTAAGGGAACAACGGTAGTGGTTGTTACACATAATAAAGAAATCGTTAATATGATGCAAAAACGAGTTATCACTCTTAAAAAGGGTGAAATAATCAGCGATGAGCAAAAAGGTGGTTATATAGATGAGGATTAGTTCATTTTTATATAGTGTAAGACAAGGACTTAAAAATATAAGAAGAAACCTGTTGTTTTCGCTGGCATCAATCGGAACAATAGTTTCATGTTTGTTTTTGTTCGGTATTTTTTACTGTATAATTGTCAACTTCAGAAGTGCTATGACCGATCTTAAAAATACGGTTACTATATCAGTATTTTTTGATGAGGGAATATCTGATGAAAATATTAATCTTATTGGAGAACAGATAAGATTAAGAGATGAAGTTAATACGATGGATTTCATTTCAGCCGACGAAGCTTGGGAAAATTATGCAAAGAAAAGATATGCCGATAATTATGAGGCTGCAATGGCCTCATTTGCAGGAGATAATCCTTTGAAGAACAGTGCTTCATTTGAGATTACCATGAAAGACCTTAGTAATCAGGCAGAGTTTGTTAATTACTTAAAATCTCTGGAAGGAGTAAGAAAGGTTAGCACGTCAGAGGTAACCGCAGATGGTATTCAGGCGTTAAGCAGTGTTGTGGGATATGCATCCATAGGAATAATATTTATACTTTTATTAGTATCAATTTTCCTTATAAGTAATACAATAACCATAGGTATAACTGTAAGAAAAGAAGAGATTGCCATTATGAAGCTTATCGGTGCAACAAACTTCTTTGTAAGAGCACCGTTCATAGTTGAGGGTATTGTTATAGGACTCGTGGGATCTTTGATACCTCTAGCTTTGGTATGGCTTGTTTATGACCATGTGGTATCATATGTTGTGGGAAGATTTAACGTTATTTCCAACAACTTTGCATTTGTACCGATTAATGAAATGTTTTCAGTGTTAGTTCCTATATCTGCTGCAATAGGTATAGGTTTAGGTTTAATAGGTAGTATACTTACCACCAGAAAGCACCTTAAGGTTTAAAACGGGGTGAATAAGGAGGAATGTTAAGATGCGTAAGATGCGAAGGATTATTAAAGTAGCTTTGGCATTTATACTTGTCGGCTCAATGGGACTTAATGCTCACGCTACAAGCTTAACTGACCTTGAAGGCCAGAAGGAGGAACTTGAGGATAAAAAGAAGGAAGCTCAGGCTATAGTAGACAAGATGGACGGTGAAAAGGATAATATTCTTGCAGCTATTCAGGAGCTTGATAATCAGGTTGCCGACCTGAATGTTCAGATTAACGAGCTTGAGGTTCAGAAGGAAGATCTCAATAATTCCATAGCGCAAACGGAAATTCAGCTTGCCGATGCAG